>NZ_JARESU010000210.1:0-10344 GCF_046027075.1 Paraburkholderia sp. RL18-085-BIA-A
ACCGCGCGGCCCCGCATTCACCGCATTACGGCCGCTCGCCGCGCGCGAGACGCGCGTCGATGTCGTACACCACGGGCATCAGATCGGCGACGCTGTCGATCACGTAGTGCGCGCCCGCCGCGCGCAACTTCTCGATCGCAGCGTGACGACGCGTCGCGAACTCATCCGGCGCCAACGCCTTGACGTCCGCTTCGGCCATCCCGAACGCGTTGCCGCTCACCGCGACGCCAACCGCCCACGTGCCGCCGTTGAGCCCTTCCGCAATCCCGACTTCGGTGTCGTCGACCTTGATCGCGTCTTTTGCGCGCCAGACGCCCAGTTCCGGCAGCGTCTTGTAGATCATGTACGGCGACGGCCGTCCTTCCGGCGTATCCCCCGTGCACACGATGCTGTCCGGCGCGAACCCCTGGGCCGCCGCGCCCGGCACGATCTCGTCGATGATCTCGCGGGTGTAGCCGGTGGTCGTGCCGATGCGGATGTCGTCCTGACGCAGCGCGCTCGCCACTTCGGCCACGCCTGGAATCACCGAGCTATAGCTTGCCGCGACCGCGATGTTCTTCGGCACAAACACGTCGTACACGGCATCGATATCCGCTTCATCCGGCTGGCGGCCGTACTTGTCGGCCCATGCCCGCGCGATGCGCGGCAACGCCATCAGCGCTGCGATATGCGGGCGCTTGGCCATGCCCATCGGGCCGCGCGCTTCGTCGATCGTGATGGAGACGCCGAACTGCGCGAAGGTCTCGACGAACGCGCCCATCGGCGCCAATGAACCGTAATCGACCACGGTGCCGGCCCAATCGAAAATCACCGCTTTGACGTGCTTGACCTGTCTGGCTTGCTTCATCGACTTCTGTCCTCTGGGTTCTCAATCAATGTTCGCGCGGCGTGGCGCGTGTTGCTATCCGATGCTTATCCGCAGGTCTGCGCGCGCGAACCGCGCGCTCAACCCATGCGTGTTCCTTTTTCCTCAGGCCGCTTGCGCCAACGCCTTGCGCTCTTCGAGCGCAGCCGCAGGCGGCGCCGCATGCGCGACGCCCATCGCCTGCAACGACCTCGCGCAAGCCTGCGCCACGCGGCGCATCACCTGCTCGTCCACCTGACCGATGCAGCCGATGCGGAAGCTGTCCACCACCGTCAGCTTGCCCGGATAGATGATGAAGCCCTGCTGCTTCATCAGCTCATAGAAGCGCGCGAATTCGAACGACGGATGCGCCGGCGCGAAGAACGTCACGATGATAGGCGAGCGCCAGCGCGCATTCAGCAGCGGCTCGAAGCCGAGTTCATGCATGCCCGCCACCAGCACGTCGCGATTGTTCGCATAACGCGCGAGACGCGCGGGTTGGCCGCCTTCGAGCCGATAGAGCCGCAGCGCTTCGAGGAACGCGGCCACCGTGTGGGTCGGCGGCGTGAAGCGCCACTGCCCGGTGCGGTTCATCACATCCCATTGATCGTAGACATCGAGCGCGAGCGAGTGGCTGCGGCCCTTCGCTTCCTGCAACGCGCGCTTGCGGGCGATCACGAAGCCGAAGCCGGGCACGCCCTCGATGCACTTGTTGGCCGACGACACGAACGCTTCGCAGGCGATCTCGCGCACATCGAGCGGCACCGCGCCGAATGCGCTCATCGAATCGATCAGCAGCTTGCGGCCCTTCTTCGCGGTGGCCGCGGCGATCTCTTCGAGCGGATTGAGAATCCCCGAACTGGTTTCGCAATGCACCGCGACCACGTGCGTGATGTTCGGATCGGCGTCCAGCATGCGTTCGACTTCGGCGCCGCGCGGTGGCAGGTAGTCGCCTTTGTCGAGCACCGTGCAGGCGCGGCCCAGGTAGCCGAGCGTGGTCGCGATGCGCTTGCCGTACGCGCCGTTGGCGAGCACGAGCGCATGGCCGTCGCGCGGCAGGAGGCTGCCCAGCATCGCCTCGACGCAATAGCTGCCGCTGCCTTGCAGCGGCACGCAGTCGTATTCGCCGGCGGTATCACCCGCGATTTCCAGCAGGCTCGCGCGCAACTGCGCGGTCATCGCCCGGAAGTCGCCATCCCACGAGCCCCAGTCGCGCAGCATCGCCTGCCTGGTCGAGAGCGCGGTGGTGAGCGGCCCTGGCGTCAGCAGATACGGTTCGCCGCCGGCCGGCGCGGCGCACGTGGCGATTGAAGACGCTGCCGGTGAATTGCCGAGCGCGCTTTCCATGTTCGAAACTCCGATCTCGCTATGTCGATACGTGACACAGTACAGAAAGCCCCGTCATCGGTAAAATCAATATAATTGATGCCGATATCGTAAAAACTTATTGATGGCGAGGCACACGTGCAATACGCGCAATTGCGGGCGTTTCATGCGGTCGCGGAACATGGCGGGTTTTCCAAAGCGGCTCAGGCGCTGTCGCTGACGCAGCCGGCGGTGTCGGATCATGTGCGGCGGCTGGAGCAGGACTACGGCGTCAAGCTGTTCGAGCGCGGACCGCGCGGCGTCACGACCACCGAGCTGGGTTTGCGCCTCTTTAGCGTGACGCGGCACATGCTCAGTTGCGAGCGCGACGCGCGGCAACTGCTGGAGTCGGCGGGCGGGCTCGAGACCGGCTCCCTGTCGCTCGCCGCGGATGCGCCCGATCTGGCGGTCGCGCTGATCGGCGCGTTTCGTAAGCTGCATCCGGGCATCGTCGTGACGCTGTCGATCGCCAACGCCGCGGACTGCATGCAGCGCGTGCTGTCGAGCGCGGTGGACGTGGCCATCACCGCCGCGCCGCAAGTGCACAGCCGGCTGGTGTCGCGCGTGTTGCGGCGCGATCCGCTGGTGGCGATGGTGCCGGCCAGCCATCCGGTCGCGAAGAAACGCAAGCTGAGCTACGCGGAGCTTGTCACGCAGCCGATGATTTTCCGCGAGTCGCAATCCGTCACGCAGCAGTTGCTCGAAATCGAGCTGGTGCGCGAGTCGCTACAGGTGGAACCGGTGATGTACGTGGACGGGCGCGAGGCGCTGGAAGAAGCGGTCGCGCAAGGCATGGGGGTGGGCGTGATCGCGCGCGCCGAGTTCAACGAGTCGCGGCGCATCCGGATGATTCCACTGCAGGATTGCCAGGTGCAGATGATCGAATCGCTGACGCGGCTCGCCGAGCGGCCTGGATCGAATCTGCTGGATGCGTTGTTCGCGGTGGAGTTGGCGGGGCCTGTTGCGGCGGCTGCTCAATAGAAATGCAAGCCTAAAAGCGCAAGCCGCCCCGCAGGCGCTGGTGGAGCCTGCGGGGCGGCTTACTTTAGTCGCTCTATCTGCTGCGCTTCGTGGGCTGCCTGCGTTGTCAGGCAAAGCGAGCGATACGGCCAACTAGCGCATTGCTGTATTGCTGCACGCAATCACTCAAAATCGCCCAGCACCGCTCAACGCGATCCGCCGCTGGCAATCAGGCTCTCGCCGGTCATCCAGCGCGAGTCGTCGGATGCGAGGAATACGACGACATCCGCGATATCCTCTGGCTGGCCGATGCGTCCGAGCGGCGTGGTGCTGACCGCCCACGTTTCGAAATCCGAACCGATGATGCCCGCGCTATGCGTGCCTTCGGTCGCGACCATGCCCGGGTTCACGGAGTTCACGCGAATCTTGCGCGGCCCGAGTTCCTTCGCGAGCACGCCCGTGATGCCGTCCACCGCGCTTTTGGTCGCCGTATAGACCGAGCTGCCCGGCGGCGTGATGCGGCTCACCACCGAGCTCACGTTGACGATGCTGCCGCCTTCGCCGAGGTGCTTGGCCGCTGCCTGCGTGGTCAACAGCAGACCGAGCACGTTCACATTGAAGTGCTTGTGGAAATGATCTTCGGTAATCTCTTCGATCGGCGCGAATTCATACACACCCGAGTTGTTGACGAGGATGTCGAGGCGGCCATAGGTTTCGACCGCCGTATTGATGATGCCTTTCGCGTCCGCTGCCTTCGACACGTCGCCCGCCACCGCCACCGCCTTGCCGCCTGCCTTGGTGATCGCGTCGACCACGCTGTCCGCGCCCGCCTTGCTCGACGCGTAGTTCACCACCACCGATGCGCCGTGCGCCGCCAATGCTTTCGCAATGGCCGCGCCGATGCCTTTCGATCCGCCGGTTACAACCGCAACCTTACCTGTGAGCTTGCTCATGATCATGTCCTTTTAAATGGGTTTCGCGCCGACGCGCTGTCGCGGAGATTCGCGGGGGGCACGTCGATGATGCGGGAAATGCAGTGGCGCTGTCACTGGAAACAATGTAGGCATCTCAGCCGTACTGATAAAGCGGCTCATGACGAATAGATACGTCGGTTGAGATGAACAATCGGGAATGGGACGACGCGGCGGGCAATGTGCGCACGTACAAAAGCACTACAAACATAGGTGCGAACGCATGCGCAAACAAAGACCCGCACGTGCGCGCGGCATGATCGCGGCCTAGTGAAACCAGATCAATACGGCTTGTTAACTCAACGCTTACGAAGCAGCGCAATCTGCGCGGTCACGCTCGCCAGCACCGCCAGCGCACCGAGCGTATCAAGAATGACGTGCCACACGATGTCGTCCTCCCTTGTTCGCTGCCATCACGTTCTGATTAAACGAACGCGCGCGCCATTAATTGAATACCAAGTCCGAGCAGGCAGATGAAAAACCAGCGGCGAAAGCTCTGCGCGCTAATGCGTCCGCGCACGCGCTGGCCGATCCACATGCCGATCAGCGCCGGCACTACCGCGGCAAGCGATAGGCCGAGATCGTCGACGGCAAACGCATGCTCGCTCGCCAGACCGATTGCGAGCGCGATGGTGGACACGGTGAACGACAGCCCGAGCGCCTGGATCAGGTCCTCTTTCGTCAACGCGAGCCCCTGAAGATAAGGGACCGCCGGCACCACGAACACGCCGGTGCCGCCCGTGACCACGCCCGTGATCGCGCCGATGGCCGGCGACAGCCAGCGTTCATGCCGCGCCGGCACCGCACAGCGCCACGCCAGCAAACCAGCCACCGCGTAGAGCGCCAGCGCCGCGCCGAGGCCGACCACCGCCCATGCGCCGCCCGCCCCCGCAATGAACGACGCCGTCGCGAGCGTGCCGCCGACGATGCCCAGCATCATCGGCCACAAACGCTTGAACAGCGCGCTCACGCTCGGACCGGCGAACAGTTGCCATACGTTCGTGACGAACGACGGCAACAGCAGCAACGCGGCCGCCTGCGCCGGCAGCATCAGCGTGCCGAGCACGCCCATCGCGACGGTCGGCAGACCCATGCCGGTCACGCCCTTGACGAAGCCGGCCACCACGAACGTCGCGGCGACCACGCCGGTGTGCAACGCAAACGAACTCGCAAACGAAGAGATCATCGGGAGATTCTTGTTGAACTGATGTGCACGATTTTCAATCGCCGCCATGCAGTCCACAATGCGTAAGATACGTACCGTGACTTAGGCTACGGCTAAGGCTGAAACCCACTCGAACTATCTTCCATGCGCTTTGACCTCATCGATCTGCGGCTCTTTCTGCATGTGCTCGACACCGGCAGCATCACGCACGGCGCCGCACGCGCGAACATGTCATTGCCTTCGGCCAGCGCACGGTTGCGCGGCATGGAGGACGCGCTGGGTATGCCGCTGCTCGAACGCGGCCGCCGTGGCGTCGAGTCCACCCCAGCCGGCGATACGCTCGCGCATCATGCGCGGCTCGTGCTCGGACAGATCGAAAGGATGCAGGGCGAACTGGGCGAGCATCAGGAAGGACGCAAAGCCTGCATTCGACTGTGGACCAATACCGCCGCGATCACCGAGTTTCTGCCCGCCGCGATCGGCCTCTTTCTGCGCGATCACCCGAACGTGCAGATCGATCTGAAGGAACGTCAGAGCAGCGAGACGGTCAAGGCGGTGCTGACCCGCGCGGCGGAGATCGGCATCATTTCCGACGCGGTCGAGCACGGGACGCTGCAGACGCTGCCCTTCGCTGTCGACAAGCTGGTGTTGATCACGAGCCGCGACGATGCGCTCGCCGCGCGCCGGCGCGCCAGTCTCGCGGACGTGGCGCAGCGGGATTTCATCGGTCTGAGCGCGGATAGCGCGTTGCAGGCCTACCTGGGCGAGCGCGCGCTGCTGGCCGGCCAGCCGCTCGGATTTCGCGCCCACATGCGCACGTTCGACGGCGTCTGCTGCATGGTCGAACAAGGCGCCGGCATCGGTATCGTGCCGGCCACGGCGGCGAAACGCTATCGCGGCACGCCGGGCATCCGCACGATCGAGCTGACCGACAGTTGGGCGTCGCGCCAGTTGCTGGTCTGCATGCGCGACCTGAACGCGATGCCGAGGCCGGAAAAGGCGCTGGTTCGGCATCTGGCGGGGATCTAGCGCGACGGTGCGCAGCCGCGCCTGGAACGGCTTAGGCTCCCAAGATATCAATGTGATTTATCTGTCAGGCCATTTTTAATCAATTTGCCCGATCCGATGGGAGTTCTTATTCTTGCTGCATGGGCGCATGCGACTCCCCCGCATGCGCCGCCCCGCTCTGCTTCGCGCAGCGCTCTTCGCAGTGCTCTTTTTTGTCGGCAAGATCATGGAACGAACCACTTTCAACGTGCGCGTGGACAGCCTGCGCGACGAAGCGCAAGGCGTGCGCTCGTTCAGCGTCTCGCGTCTGGACGGTCAACCGTTCGACCACTACGAACCCGGCGCCCACATCGACGTCACCGGTCCTTCCGGTTTCACGCGGCAGTATTCGTTGTGCGGCGACCCCGATCAGCGTCACGCGCATCTGTTCGCGGTGAAGCGCGAAACCGCCTCGCGCGGCGGCTCGCGCTCGCTGCATGACGAGGTCGAGGTCGGCAGCGAACTGACGATCGGTGCGCCGCGCAATCTGTTCCAACTCGCGCCCGGCGCACGCGAACACATTCTGGTTGCGGCGGGCATCGGCGTGACGCCGCTGTTGAGCATGGCGTACCGGTTGCTCAAGCAGAAGCAGCGTTTTGTCCTGCACTATTTCGCGCGCGGCGCGGAGCATGCCGCGTTTATGTCGCTGTTGTCACGCGCGCCGTTCAGCGATCACGTGAAGTTTCACTTCGGCGTCGCGCGTGAGCAACTCGATACGGTGCTCGGCGCTTGCCTCGCCGACACGTGCGACGGCACGCACATCTACACCTGCGGCCCCGCGCCTTTCATGGAGCGGGTGGTGGCGCTTGGCAAAACGCGCGTCGCGTCCGACGCGATTCACCTCGAACGTTTCGCTGCCGAGCCGGCTGCCGCTGTCAGCGGCGCATCGGCCGCACTCGACGCATTCGACGTGCGGATCGCCAGCAGCGGCGCCACCGTGCGCGTGGATAAGGACACGACCATCGTCGCCGCATTGGCGTCGATCGGCATCGAAGTGGACACATCGTGTGGGGAAGGCGTCTGCGGGACCTGCATGGTCGACGTGGTAAGCGGCACGCCCGAGCATCGCGATCACTGTCTGAGCAAAGCGGAACGCGCGAGCGGCAAGGTGATCTGCTGCTGCGTGTCGCGCGCGACGTCACCGGAACTGGTGCTGGATCTTTGATCTTTGACGCGCCGCGTTGGGCCGCGCTTCGGTTTCACGCAACAACGGTTTCATCCAACGCCAAAGGTGCCGCGCTCACGGCACCTTTTTTTCGCTCGTGTTTTCAGCGGTCGTCTTCGCGAATCGACGATGCATGCCGGCACAGCGCACGCACCTCGACAGCCATATACGGAAACAGCGGCAACTGGCTCAGCACGTCGTGCAGATGCGCGGGGCTCTCCACATCGAACACGCTGATGTTCGCGTAGCGTCCTGCGATGCGCCACAAGTGCCGCCAGACGCCTTCCTGCTGCAACTTTTGCGACATTGCCTTCTCATCGGCCTTCAGACGCGCGGCGCGCTCGGCGTCCATGTCGGGCGGCAGATTGACGGTCATTTCAACGTGAAACAGCATGCTTGCTCTCCTTGCATGAGTGATGTGATCGACGTGATCGATCGGTGATCGGTAAACAAAGACCCCGGCCGAGCGGCAAACCAGACGCCGCGCAAACCAGGGTCGACAGATTTCTGCAGGAGGTTCAGGAGTTTTCGCTCATTGCGTCCCAGGCATCAGGCTTCGGCGCGTACGCGCTCCACCTCGGCGCCCGGCAGATTGTCGCGGTCGTTGAACAGCGTGAAGTCGAAGTCGATCAGCGCGAACTGGCCTTCCACGCCGTACGGCTTGCCTTCGGCACCTTCCGCCTGCTTGACGGCCGGCACGAGACCGTCGCGCGTGGCGAACGCGAAGTCGTCCCACAGGTACGGATCGCCGTCGATGTTGATCTGCGTCGTCAGCTTGCGGCAGCCCGGTGCGGAAACGAAGAAGTGAATATGCGCCGGACGATGTCCATGACGGCCGAGCTGATCGAGCAACAGTTGCGTCTGTCCTTGCGGCGGCACGCTGTAGCCGACCGGCACGACGCTGCGGACGCTGTATTTGCCTTCGGCATCGGTGCGGATCGAGCGGCGCAGATTGAACGCCGGTTGCGACTTGTCGAAATACGAGTAATTGCCGAGGTGGTTCGCGTGCCACACTTCGACCAGCGCATTGGCCAACGGCTTGCCGTTTTCGCCGAGCACGCGGCCGCGCATCACCAGCGTCTGGCCGGGATCGTTGCCGTCATCGAGCCGCGCGTGCCCGACGGACTCCGGCGCGCCCGCCACGTACAACGGCCCTTCGATCGTGCGCGGCGTGCCGCCTTCAATGCCGGCCTTCGCTTCCGCTTCGTCCATACGCAGATCGAGAAAATGCTCGAAGCCGAGACCCGCGGCCAGCAGGCCCAGTTCACCGCTCTTGCCGGCTTCGCCGAGATAGTTCAGCGCGGTCCAGAATTCGTCGGGCTGCACGTCGAGGTCTTCGATCGTATAGAACAGATCCTGCACGATCCGGTTGACGATCTGCTTGGTGCGCGCATTGCCTTCGCTGGTGGCGCTGTCGTTGATTTTCTGCAACAGCGTATCGATAGCTTGCTTGTTCATGGGGTATCTCCTTCGTTTGATCTTGTGGATGGCTAGCGGGTGAGCCAGTCAATGAGTCTTCAGACAACGGGCCTTCAAATCGCGGCGACGCTTGCGCCTTTGCGCGTGTCACGTCGCAGGCGGTCGATCTTGTCCCAGTCGAGCGTGATGCCGAGGCCCGGACCTTGCGGTAGACGCAGTGCAAAATTTTCGTAGCGCAGCGGCTCGGTGAGGATTTCTTCGGTCAACAGCAAAGGGCCGAACAGTTCGGTGCCCCACTTCAATTCGCCGAAGGTGCTGAAGAGTTGCGCCGACGCGATCGTGCCCACTGCGCCTTCGAGCATCGTGCCGCCGTACAGGTCGATGTTCGCGGCCGATGCGATCGCCGCCACTTGCGCGGCGCCGCTCAGGCCGCCCGATTGCGCGATCTTCACCGCGAACACATCGGCGCCACGCGTGCTGGCAATTGCGAACGCATCCGCCGGGCCGTGCAGCGCCTCGTCGGCCATGATCGGCACGTCCGCCAGTTCCGTCAGACGCTTCAGACCCGCGCGGTTCCCCGCGGCGATCGGCTGCTCGATCAGCGCGACGCCGGCCTCGGCGAAACGGCGGCCGGCCCAGATCGCTTCCGATTCGGTCCATGCCTGGTTCACGTCGACCCGCACCTCACCGTATCCTTCCACTGCTTTGCTGATCGCCACGACATGCGCGACGTCGTCTGCCACCGCGCGCGAACCGATCTTCAGCTTGAACACGCGATGACGCCTGGCCTCGTACACACGTTCGGCTTCGTCGATATCGCGATTCGTATCGCCGCTCGCAAGGGTCCACGCCACATCCACCGACTCGCGCACGCGGCCGCCGAACAGCTCCGACAACGGCACGCCGACGCGCTGCGCCTGCGCATCGAACAAGGCGGTTTCAAGCGCCGACTTCGCGAACCGGTTGCCTTGAAACAGCTCGCGCAGTTTCGCCATCGCGGCGCCCGGGCGGGTTGCGTCCATACCTTTGAGCAGCGGCGCGAAATAGGTGTCGATGTTGACCTTGATACTCTCCGGGCTTTCCTCGCCATACGCGAGCCCGCCAATGGTGGTGCCCTCGCCCACGCCGACCACGCCGTCCGCGCAACGCACGCGCACCAGCACGAGCGTCTGGCAGTTCATCGTTGCGACCGAGAGCCGGTGCGGACGGATCGTCGGTACGTCGACGAGAATCGTCTCCACGCTCTCGATCTTCACGGGTGTTGCTGTCATTCCTTGCCCTCCTGAACTGCTATACCGGGAGCGCTCATATTAGAAACAAACCGGCGCGGCAGTCCAACACCCATTCAGACTATTTCCATACCTTGACGGTATGAAGCGCCGGAACGGGCGGATGGCAGCAGATTAAC
>NZ_JARESU010000211.1:0-10241 GCF_046027075.1 Paraburkholderia sp. RL18-085-BIA-A
GGTGATGTCGAATTTCAGAGAAACGACGCCGAAATTTCGAGAAGTTAAGGCCTATGCGAAGCGCCATCGTCGCGTGGTGCCTGTGATCGGGACGACGATCCAGCTTTCGTTGCAGGAGTCCGCGCTGAATCGACTTCCCCTTCGCCGTTGTTCCTGTTGGTCGACAGCAGTTCACTCAGCCTGGAAGTGCTCAGTACAGTGGTGTCTTCGTTGCGCGGACTTACATGGGAGTTTTCGTAAGTCACGCGCGGCGGCCGTTTTCGAGTTCACGACCTTCTTTGACGGGATCGAAGTGACTCTCTCCAGTGAAGAAGAGCCAGCCGTGACGCCTGAGCCTGAAGAGCGGTTAAGGGGAATCGCTGCCCGACTCGCCACCCGCATCGATGTGCTTCTCATGCTTTTCATTGTCCTCCTCAGTCCTACTCTCCCCGGCGTCAATTGGAGTGGGACTTACAGACTCTAAGCGCAGCATTAACGGCGTTTATCTGACTGCGGGTGAGCCAGCCGGGGAGTTCCTCCTCCCCGTCATGCACCCGCCGGAGCCATTGGTCGATGGCCTGACGGACCAGCCCGGCAACTGGTGTGCCAGTTACTTTCGAGATAGCGCCAAGACACTTGTACTCCGATTCGTCTACGTACATCGATACGCGTGTCAGTGTGTTCATGATTTCTCTCTTTCATCAGGACCTACGTGCTTGCTGTGCACGGCTTGCGCAAAGCGCATATCAGTTGCCCCGATGTACCGATCCAGTACTTGTCTTATCAGCTTGGCGGTCGTCATCTCCTAGGTATCGTCGTCCATCCATATCGAATAGCGCTTCATAGTTGCTCCTCTTGTGTAGCTGCGGGGCCTACATGCGCCCATGTGCGCCCGCTATCGCTGACCAGATGCGCCGGGAACCGCGGCATGCGCCGCCATTGCTCGCCTGGGGCGCAAGGTAGTAGCGTCACCTGAGACCCCACGGGCAGGTAAGGTCTGGTTGCTGGCACCACTCCTTGAATGCGAGCATCGCAGGCGAAAGCCCTACCGCCTTCACCATGAAGCTGCGGAACGCCTCACCCGGAAGCAACCTATGTGCGGTCCTCATGGGCCTGGGCTTCCTTAACTGCTTGAACTGCCACTTGTGCGGCCTTGATGGCAGCTTCAGCGTCTACTAGTGCAGCCTTGATGGCAGCCGCAGCGGCTTCTAGTTCCTGCACCCCTTCGCCAATGGTGCGCCGGGCTGGTGCTGGTAAGACAGGGTCATCCAAGAGAGCCCTGAGACGGCCAAGGACCACATGCATAGATACGTGCTTCTTCATAACACACCCCTACATGTAAACGGTTAGGAATACCTAGTATATGACAAGGTAATGTAAACGTACTACTTTTGAATCGGGGGCCTTGCGAAAATAAAAATCTAGGGGGAAGTAATTCTTCGAACGAAGTATTTCTCGGGACAATTGCACTTTTCGTGCAATTTCTGACGGCTTGATCCTGAAAATCCTTAAAAGGTCAGTTCAAAAAGAGCCGCGGAGGGCTGTTTACTTTTCCGCATAACGGTTAACCTTGGATGCCTGAACAACGGACCAAGGAATGCCAGCACCCATCATCGATGACAAACTGTGGGCACTGATCGAACCGCTATTTCCGTCGCCCAAACCGCGACACAAGCGATATCCTGGGCGCCTGCCAGTCTCGGACCGTGCAGCGCTCAATGGCATCCAGTTCGTGCTGAAGACAGGGATGCGATGGAACCATCTGCAGACCCGGTTGGGATTCGACTCGGGAGCCACCTGCTGGCGCCGGCTGCACCACTGGCAGCAGGCCAGGGTGTGGGACAAGCTGCACGCACTGCTGCTCGACAAGCTGCGCGAATCCGGCCAGCTCGATCTCTCATGCGCGGCCGTCGATTCATCGTCCGTGCGAGCCGTTGGGGCGGGCCAAAAACTGGCCGAACCCCACGGATCGCGCGCGACCGGGCTCCAGGCACCACGTCCTCGTAGACGCGAACGGCGTTCCGGTCAGCGCGATCCTGACCGGCGCGAACCGCAACGATGTCACCCAACTGCTGCCGCTGGTCGACGCCATCCCGCCGATTCGCGGCACACGCGGCCGACCACTGCGCAAACCCAAGGTCATCTATGCCGACCGCGGCTACGATTCGGATGCGCATCGTCGCCGACTTCGCGAGCGCGGCATCCGGCCGGTCATCGCCAGGCGCCGCACCGAACACGGCAGCGGCCTGGGCAAATGCCGTTGGGTCGTCGACACTCGTGGCTCGATGGCTTCCGCCGTCTTCGCATTCGGTTCGAACGCCGCTCTGACATTCACGAAGCATTCCTCAAATTAGCCTGCTCGCTGGTCTGCTGGAACATCTTCAGCCGAGCGGACCAGCCTTTTTGAACTGGCCTTTTATTGATCAACGTTTTGCACATTCTCCGATTGCGCGAAAGCCGTGGAGCCGCCGAGCCTTGCTGCAAGCGGCCCTGCATGCGACTACCGCCAGATTTCGCACGATCCGAACGATTACCCCATTACGCCGGTCATCCGCGGCTCGATTGCGCCGGTCCGTGACAGCGTCCCCTGCGTCTCCTCAATGTCCTGGGCCAAGCCTGATGATCGCTGACGGGTCCGGCTTCGAGTGCGAATCGAAACTGGGTCGACCGAGTTCGACTTCCTTGCATCAAGGTACTGAACGCGCGCCTCGCCGCCACGGCGTCGACGCTTGTGCTAACTTGGAAACGTCGAGCGTTCGATAGGGGGCGCCAAATGTCAGTGATCGCGCCGGACGAAAAAGCGGATTTCGTTGCCATCTTGCAGCGTCACCAGCTTCCCGAGACCGACTTTATGCTTCAGGAAACCGACACGACCGACGTCGTGGACGAGGTCTACCCTCTTCAGGGCTGTGTCACCATCATTCGCAAGTCGACGCTCAAGGAAAGGGAATACCAAATCGGACATGGCACCGCATGGACGGTCGAATTTGAGAAAGACCTGACGCAGGGTGCGTTCGGGTGAACCGGATCTACTCAGCCAGCAATGCGGCTGGCGATCGGGATGCTACTAGACTAGCGTGGCGCAAACGGCCGCATTTCATTCAACGGCGTGGAAATATGCCTGAAAGCAACCGCAGCACGAAACTTCCGTGGGTCGTCATTTCGACGCTGATGGCGATTGACTGCGCGCCGGACCATAGCGTGCTGAACGCCAGGATTGTGCGTCCGAGCGGCAATTCGGGGTGTGACAACGCAGCGGCGCGCGCCGTGCAGAAGTCCGATCCGATGCCGCTCGGGCATTCACGAAGCGTTTTCTGAATGACTGGACCTGGCCGCCTACTGCCTATCCGTGATTGGCAGCACCCGACCCAAGCGGCCTTCGCTCTGCTCGGACGCGCCGATTGATGAGCGTCTGGAAAAGTCGGGGCAGTTCAGCACCGTCTTTATGGTAACCATCCAACTAAAAGATCGCTCCATACGGAGCTGATTCGTGCTTTTCCCGGATTGCAGCAGTTGGCCTGCGCCGACGGGCCAGTGTGCAATGAGGCCTTATTTAGTCTTGAATCGACTTGCCTCTTCGGAGCCGGACGTGGCATTACCTGCGCTGTATGAATGCGCGCCTGCGCCAGCCAGCCGTCCGCCATCCACGATTAGATACTCTTGGCGAATCGGCCGCTTACTGAACCAGCATTCGAGAATCTCCCGCGTCCCAGCCGCGTAGCGGGCCTGTGCCGACAGCGTGGTACCGGCGGTGTGCGGGGTCATTCCGTGATGCGGCATGGTTCGCCACGGATGATCACGCGGTGCCGGCTGAGGGAACCAGACGTCGCCAGCGTAGCCTGCCAACTGGCCGCTTTCGAGTGCACGGGCGATTGCATCGCGATCGCAGATCTTGCCGCGCGCGGTATTGACGATGTACGCACCGCGTTTCATCTTCGCGATCATGCGTTGATCGAACAAATGCTCGGTTTCCGGGTGCAGCGGGCAGTTGATGGTCACGACGTCGCATACCTTCACCATCGATTCGACATCGGGATGCCAGGTCGCGCCGAGTTCCCGTTCGACCTGCGCTGGCAGACGATGGCGGTCGGTGTAGTGCAAGTTGACATCGAAGGGCTTGAGCCTGCGCAGCACACCCGAGCCGATCCGGCCAGCAGCGACGGTGCCGACGTGCATTCCTTCAAGGTCGTATGCGCGTGCGACGCAATCGGCAATATTCCACCCGCCCTTGAGTACCCACTCATGGGACGGCAGATAATTACGTACTAGCGACAGAATCATCATCACCACATGCTCGGCAACACTGATACTGTTGCAAAAGGTCACCTCGGCCACAGTAATGCCCCGTTCAATGGCCGCTTGCAAATCGACGTGATCCGAGCCGATGCCGGCGGTAAGCGCAAGCCTCAATTTGGGGGCTTTGGCAATGCGCTCCGCGGTGAGGTAAGCCGGCCAGAACGGCTGAGAGATAACGACCTCGGCATCGACAAGCTCGCGCTCGAATTCCGAGTCAGGCCCGTCCTTATCCGATGTAACGACAAGCGTATGGCCTTGCGCTTCCAGAAAGGCCCGCAAGCCAAGCTCGCCGGACACGCTGCCCAGTAGCTCGCCTGGCTTGAAATCGATGGCACTCGGGTTAGGCGCTGTTTGCCCGTCACGGTAGTTCGTGATGGTTGGGATGTCGTCGCGTGCATACTGTTTAGGTATCCCGTCGACGGGGTCGTCATATAACACGCATAGAACCTTGGCCATGATTGTCTCCCTCCACTCTGATGGAAACACGTCGTTCCGATGGCCTCTTACAGCAGTCGCGCGTGTATGCCACCCGAGCGGTTCAGCGCGGGCCACTCTTCCCGGACCTGGCCCGTCTCCAATGTATTTTATTCGTATCTGTTGAGAACGGCTGCCATCAAGAAACGTACGTGGACGCCCTGGTTTTCTCTGCGTTTCAACGAGAAAACACCTCATCGACGAACACGCGCAATAGTGGCCGGTCTGTCTTCGCGTCCACACAGGGACTCAAGCCACTACACCTGCGGGCAGCTCAGCACCTTTTATCGCGCACGAAGCCGGCGCGAATTGCGCCCGGTCATGAACGATGCCATCAGTTACGACAAAACTGTCCAAGCGGTTTGCCGGCGCGAACCCAAAGCTGGACGCTGATTCCAAGCACTGTGTATGCCTCCGGGACTATGACAACCCGCGCGAGATCGGCTTCCTGACCGGCGATGCGGTGCTATCGAACATGAGTCCCGAGATGGGAGGACGAACCCGCTGTGCTGTCGGGGGCCTTTATTGTGCGTACGACCCTGCACCGGTCGGCATCAAACCGGTTCCGGAACGACGACTGACGGCATGCACCGACTAGCGGCGCTGGCGCCGGAAGGCATGGCGGTCGCGCTAACCGCATTGGTCTCAATGCCCTGTACCTCGCGCTCGACGTCAACACCGCCGTGCTGGAGTATCAACAGGTTTCCCCATTGATGCCGCATGGCGCGCTTGTCAGTTAACGGTTGACCGTTCACGCAATCGTGGATTTCACGAGCGGATACCAGAGCGGCACTTGGTCTGATCTGTGGGAGGATTTTTATTGTGACTGGCGTGCCTGCTGGTTCAACCAGCGCATTGAGCCTCCGATCTGGACAATCGGTGACGAGGTGATTGCAACTGGCGGGAAAGGGATCCTGTTCCGGTCACGCCTGTCGCCGGACGGCGTAAATCTTGTCTTCTACGTGGATGAGCTTGGACCCAACGATCAGTTCGCGGTGTGCGATCCGCAGGCTACGCTTCCGCGAAACCAATCGTCTCGGAAACAGACACCCAATGCAGCGCAAGCGCGGCCAGTTCCGTTCTGTTGCGACCAGCAATGACAGCGTGCTACCGCCCAGGCGGGCCGACCGAGTCCTAGCCCGCTTTGCTTCTCTCCGCAGGGCTTGCATTAGCTGATTGCAGATCGCCAGGCTCGCGCCCTTCTAACTTTCAGGTGCGCGGACGGCTATTATGAGAGCATCGACATCGATTGCATCCGCAGACGCTCTTGACGTTCCAGTCCGATGCCACGACCGGACGCGCGTACGTGGAACAACGAATATGTCTTGAGGGTAATAGCCATGTTTGACCCGCACATCCGAAAATGCATGGCACCGCACAACGAACATCGCGTCGATACAAGCCCACGCGCAGGCGTCAGCGCTCAGCAAGCTGCCTCACGCCGGCTGGTTGCGCTCGCGCTAATCGGAAGCGCAGTCGCCGCAATCGCGATCGCCACCGGCCTGCCAGCCACCGGACTTGCGATTTACCTGATGCTGACACTGCCGTTCGTGTTCTTCGCCTGACCGAGCCTAATGCGCAGCGCCGCTTTCCCGAGCGGCGCAAAAACATGGGGCCAGTCCGGGTAGCCGGCGAGTCGATATTTGGTGCGGTCGGCCTTCCAGGGTCAAAGTCGGTTGTGGCGTTGCTGACCGGTCTTTTTGGGTGCTCGAGGAGGCTCTGTCAGGTTGATGGAGAGGCGGCGGTAGAATGAAGTGATGAAGAAAACGAAATCGCTTTATCACGGTACCTCTTCCCTGCCGTCGTCATCAGCTGCGCGGTTCGCTGGTATTTCCGGTTCAACCCTGAGCCTGCGCGACGTTGAGGAGTTGTTGCTTGAGCGTGGTGTCGTGGTCACGTACGAGACGGTCCGCTGCTGGCGCGACAAGTTCGGCGCGGGATTCGCCCAGTGCGCCACGTCGGTGCGGCGCAAGCCGGGCAGCACCTGGCACCTTGACGAGATGTTCGTGACACTGCGCGGCGAGCCGTATCTGTTGTGGCGTGCGGTCGACGAGCATGGCGCCGAACTCGACGTGCTGGTGCAAAAGCGGCGCGACAAGGCCGCGGCCAAGCGCTTCTTCCGGCGGGTGCTGCGATCAAACCCGGTGCCGCGCAAGATCGTTACCGATCAACTGCGCAGTTATGCGGCGGCGAAAGCTGATATTCCTGAGCTCGCTCACGTAAAGCACGTTTTTGTCAAAGCGGCTGCTCGCGTGAACAACCGCGCCGAGAATAGCCACCAGCCAACCCGCAGGCGCGAACGCCAGATGTGCGGCTTTCGTGACGTGCGTCGCACGCAGACGTTTCTTTCATGCTTCGGCCCGATCCGGCAGCACTTCTCGTTGCCCAGACATCAGATGAACGCGGCATGTCATCGCGCCATACTAAAAGAACGCCTCGCCACATGGCATGACTGGACTGTATCAACCGCAACCCACCGAGTTATCTGATAAGGATAATTACTCTTGAGGCAGACATGTAGCCTACGCTCGTCAACTTGACAGTGCCATGTGAGCTTATCTTGGTTCAACGTAAGCACGTTGTCAACGTGACCGCGCGGCACATGGGCTGAACGTTGCCGTTCCGGAAGCGGAAGCGATGTCTGTCACGATACCGGCCTGCGCCACACGCTGGCCAGCCACGGCTGCTGCACACGCGGCAAGCCTGCGGGCCGGTAATAGTGATCGAGTTCGACGAACCCGGCGCCCGACATGACCCGGCGCCACGTTTGAAGATCGTGGTACGCGCCGTAGCGGCCGCGATTCCAGCCTTCCTCGTTCGCGCCGCGCGGGTTGGAACTGAACAGCACGCCGCCGGGCTTCAGCGTGGCCTGCAATTGCCGCAAGACGCGCGGCAACTCCTGGCTCGGCACATGAAACAGCGACGCGTTGGCGAATACACCATCGAAACGCCCGTCCGGCAGATCGAGCTTGAGGAAATCCTGTTGCCACACGTCGCACCCGGTGTCGGTGCGCGCCATCGCGGCGAAGCGCTCGGCGCCGTCCAGTCCGATCGCGACATGGCCGAGCGCGGCGAATACCTTGAGATCGCGCCCGGGCCCGCAGCCAAAATCGAGAATCGTGAAAGGCGGCTCGCCTTCGATATGGCTCAATAGTGCGGCGATGTTCTGGCTGACATCGTGGTCGCGGGTTCCTTCGCGGAAATCCTCGGCGCGCAGGTTGTAATGCTCCAGCGTCAGGGAGGCGATTTTTTCCACGTCGTGCGGATGGAGTTTCATGCGCGACAGTCTACTGGATCCCCTGCTGATTCAGGGCGCGTACGCGCATAATGCGTGGACCGCCTCCACGACCCACGGGCACGCCATGATCGAATCCATTCTGCTTGTCGCTTCGCGCGTCTCCACCTTCGAGGGTCAACGGCTGTTGACGAATGCCAGCGGCTTTTTCTTCGAACGCGATGAACGGCTGTTCCTGGTCACCAGCCGGCACGTCGTGATCGACGAACCCAGCAAGCATTTCCCTGATCGCCTCGAGATCGAGCTGCACGTCGACCCGGACAACATGGCGGGATCCACCGGGTTCTCGATTCCACTGTACCGCAACGGCAAGAGCATCTGGCGCCAGGGGCTCGACACCGCGGGCGAAATAGACGTGGCGGTGATCGAGCTCGAGCGCTCCGCGCTGCCCCGGCGGATGGCCTACCGCGCCTTCACGCCCGCTCACCTGCATGCGTCGCTCGACCAGGTGGAGGTCGGCACCGCGCTGCTGGTCGTGGGCTTTCCGCTCGGCTTCCATGACACGCTGCACCACCTGCCAGTCGTGCGCCAGGCGGTCATCGCGTCTTCATTCGGCATGCGAACTTCCTGACCGATGCGCGTACGCACCGGGGCACCAGCGGGGCGCCCGTCGTCAAGCGCGTGGCCGGCGGAAATCCGGCGCTGGGCGACCTGCCGTGGATGCTGCTCGGCGTTCACTCGGCGCGGCTCGACGTGGGCTCGCGCGACGTGGAACTCGACGAGGCGCTCGGGCTGAACTGCGCCTGGTATGCCGACATCCTCCTGACGCTCACGGAAGTCTCGGCGCTGGCGCGTTCGATGCCAGCGGCACCGGACCGCTGACGCATGGAGTCGGGAACGGCCTCTGCCGCTGGCTTTTGGGAACTGTCCCATAGACATTGAAGATTCAAGCACGCGAAACTGCTTCGGACGAACCAATGGTGTCACGAAGATCGAGGCCAATCGCCTTGGCAATCCGCGTGAGCTGCGGCAAGGCCTCGCGCAGCAGCGGTGATTCGTTCCGATTGCCGGGGGCCGAAACAAACGGCGCGATCACGTTGCAGTTGCGGTCGCAGAATGCGACGACCTTGTCGCCCTTCATTTTCTTGTGGCCGCTGAAGCCGATGTTGTCGCCGCCTTTCTTTGCCGCCGTTGTCGTGCCATCGCCGTGAATGATTGAGGTATCGAGGAGCTGGTCCTGATGAAGCTTGCATACCGAACCGAGCAGAATGGCGTCCATGCAGCCGTGCGCTTCCCAGCGCCGGAAGGCGCGGTAGACGCTCGTATGGTGAATTTGAGGACAACCCACCTGATCCGTTTCGATCGGCAGTTACTTCCACTGGCAACCCAGATAAAGCACTTTCAGGATGTAGTTGAAGATCGTGCGCAGGGGCAGCTTCGGTGCCGGTCCGCGGCACCCATGCGTGAGATGGGGCAAGACAAATTCTTCGAACTGCGCATCGCTCAATTTCACTGGAATCCCTTGCCGCTGCTGACCTCGCGCCATATCAACCGCCAAAGGAACCGGATTCTAAAGAATTCGCACGATACTGGCGAAAGGCATTCCCACAACGGCTTCCCGACAAATTCAGGTGGCGGAAAAACCCGCAACCAGTAGGCTGCTCGGACTCGGCCCTCTTCAGCCACAGCGGACCTGAAGCGGGGAGGTCCACGACCTCCATTTAAATTGCATTGCTAGCTAATCTGGCCTTAACAGGCGGGACGACGACGCTCGTCCGTGTCACCCAAATTCGGCCGATTCTGAACCACGCCCATTTGGCAGCTATGTGGGCACAACCTTTATTAGCCCGAGCTTTGAGCGCCGGCACGCATAATCCTTTGATTTATCACGGTTATGTGCGCGCGAGCGAAGCGATTACTGGGTACAGGCGACAGGGCTGACGTTGAGCAGGCGGAAGGCCTTTTCCTGAACGGGCGTCGGCCGCGTGATCATGACGATCTTCGCTTGCGGGTTGAGGGGGGTGTGACAGACGTTGTACGCGAGCGTAGCCAGATCATCGAGCAAGGTGCGAAAGCTATGGACCGGCAAGCCGTCCTCGCCCAGTCTGGTGGCGTCCTTGGCTTTCGCCTGCTCCGAGCGTCGTGCCTTGGCCACTGGCGACGCGCGGGTAGCACGTGCCTGCTCGACGTATTCATCGTCAAACAGCATCGGCTTTAACTTCTCGCGCATGTGCCACTCGACGTAGTAAGCGAGCAT
>NZ_JARESU010000212.1:0-10074 GCF_046027075.1 Paraburkholderia sp. RL18-085-BIA-A
CCTTCTTTAATCCGCGATCCATTTCTTCCTAGCATTAAGGTGCATTGATGAGCCAACCTACGCATACCCGTATCCGCATGTTCAACACGAAGGATACGTATCCGAACCAGACGCTCGACAACGATCTTTGTCAGGCCGTGCGCGCCGGCAACACGGTCTATGTGCGCGGTCAGGTGGGCACGGATTTCGACGGCCGCCTGGTCGGCATCGGCGATCCGCGCGCCCAGGCCGAGCAGGCGATGAAGAACGTCAAGCAGTTGCTGGAAGAGGCGGGCAGCGACCTGTCTCACATCGTCAAGACGACGACGTTCCTGACCGACATCCGCTACCGCGAGCCGGTCTATCAGGAAGTCGGAAAGTGGTTGAAGGGCGTGTTTCCTATTTCCACCGGCCTGGTGGTGGTCGCGCTGGGTCAGCCGCAGTGGTTGATGGAGATCGACGTTATCGCGGTCATTCCGGATGGATGGACGCCGCCGAAGGCCTAAGGAGCGGGACATGACATTCTCTATCGTCGGACGTTGTCCGGAATCCGGGCAGCTTGGGATCGCGATCAGTTCGTCCAGCATCGCGGTGGGCGCTCGATGCCCGTGGGTGCGCGCAGGCGTGGGCGCGGTGGCGACACAGAACGTCACGCTGCCTGCGCTCGGCCCGCAGATTCTCGATCTTCTGGAGAACGGGCAGCTCGATCCCACCGGAGCGTTGGACCGGGTGCTCGGAGCGGGCGAGCGGAGCCAGTGGAGTGAGTACAGGCAGGTGACGGTGATCGATAGCCAGGGTCGGACGGCGTTCTTCAGCGGCAAGGAAGCGCTCGGCACGTATCACGCCGTCGCGGGCAGGCAATGCGTAGCCGCAGGCAACATGCTTGCTGGCGTAGAAGTGATTGAGGCAATGGTTCCGGCATTCGAGCAGGCATCCGGCACGCTTGCCGATCGCCTGCTCGCGGCCATGCATGCCGCGATGGCTGCCGGCGGCGAAGCGGGGCCCGTGCATTCGGCGGCGCTCAGGATCGTGGGCGACGTGAGCTGGCCGATCGTCGATTTGCGGGTCGACTGGGCGGATGACGACCCGATCGGCCAGCTCGACGGTCTATGGCAGGCGTATCGGCCGCAGATGCAGGACTACCTGGCGCGGGCGTTGAATCCGACCGCCGCGCCCAGCTACGGAGTGCCCGGCAATGAATGACAGATCCAGCCGCGCGCTGCTTGAACGGCTGATCGGCTTCGCCACGGTCAGCCGCGATTCCAATCTGGACATGATCGAATTCATCCGGCATTACCTCGAGGAACTCGGTGTCGAGTGCGAGCTGTTCTACGACGCCGAGCGCACCAAGGCGAATCTGTTTGCGACCATCGGTCCGCGTAAGCGAGGCGGCATCGTGCTGTCCGGCCATACCGACGTGGTGCCGGTCGATGGCCAGGCGTGGACCGTCGATCCATTTCGTCTCACCGAACGCGATGGACGGCTGTATGGCCGCGGCGCGGCCGACATGAAGGGTTTCATCGCTTCGGTGCTGGCAGCGGTGCCCGGGTTTCTCGAGCGCGAGCTGAAGCTGCCGGTGCACCTCGCCTTTTCCTACGACGAGGAAGTCGGATGCCTCGGCGTGCGGCCGATGCTGGCAGAACTGGAGCGACGTCCGCACAAGCCAGCCCTGTGCCTGATCGGCGAGCCGACCGAGCTTAAGCCAGTGCTGGGCCATAAGGGCAAGCTGGCGATGCGCTGTCAGGTGAAAGGCGCGCCTTGCCATTCGGCCTATGCGCCGTATGGCGTCAACGCTATTCAATACGCGGCGCGGATGATTGGCCGTCTGGAAGAGATCGGCGCGGAGCTGGCGCAGCCCGAGCATCACGACGAGCGATTCGATCCGCCGTATTCGACCGTGCAGACGGGCGTGATCAAAGGCGGCCGTGCGCTCAACATCGTGCCAGCCGAATGCGAATTCGACTTCGAAGTGCGCGCGCTGCCGGGCTTCGACGCCCACAAAGTCGCCGACGAGTTGCAGACCTACGCCGAAGCTGAGCTGCTGCCGAAGATGCGCGCCGTGAAGTCCGACACTGACATCCGCCTTCAGCCGCTCTCCGCCTATCCGGGATTGGCCACTTCGCCCGACAGCGAAGCGGCGCGTCTGTTGGCGTTGCTCAGCGGTTCGACTGAGTTCGGCACGGTCGCGTTCGGCACCGAGGGCGGGCTCTTCGATCAGGCGGGCATTCCTACGGTGGTCTGCGGACCGGGCAGCATGGACCAAGGGCATAAGCCTGACGAGTTCGTCACTGTCGAGCAATTGAGCGATTGCGATGTAATGCTGGTTCGTTTGGCAGACTACCTTTCGGCCGCGTCGTGAGACGTATGGATCGAGGACGCTGCCGCGGCGGTACCTCCTCAGATGGGGAGCCCACTGTCTCGCGCCAAAGCAAGACGATTGGCAAGACCACTCAACTCAAAGACTTTTCGAATGCCAGGCATGGCACTTCTGTAAACCGAACACGCCTGGCTACGCATGGGACCGGAGTGCAGCGCCGAAGCGCCAACTCCGGTCGACATAGGAGACGAACTTGAATACTTCGGAACGCAACGCCTCGCCGTTGATCGAAAAACACACCATCGGTTATGTGCCGCCCGAGGATCGCCATGGCAAGGTGCGCGATCTGTTCACGCTATGGTTCGGCGGCAACATCGCTCCATTGCCCATCGTCACCGGCGCGCTCGGTGTGCAGATCTTTCACCTGAACTTGCTGTGGGGCATCGTGGCGATCGTCGTCGGTCAGGCCGTCGGCGGCGTGCTGATGGCGTTGCATTCGGCGCAGGGACCGCAGATGGGCATCCCCCAGATGATTCAGAGCCGCGCGCAGTTCGGTTCATGGGGCGCGCTGCTCGTCACCGTGATCGCAGGCGTGATGTACGTGGGCTTCTTCGCGTCCAATATCGTGCTCGCCGGGAAGTCTCTTCATGGCATCGAAAATGGCGTCCCGGTTCCTGTCGGCATTGTGATCGGCGCGTTGGGATCGGGGCTGATCGGGATTATCGGTTACCGGTTCATCCATATCCTGAACCGCATCGGAACCTGGGTGCTCGGAATCGGCATCTTCGTCGGTTTCGGCTATATCCTCACGCATATCTCCACGGACGATTTCCTCACGCGCGGCGGATTCAACTTTGCCGGCTGGCTCGCGACGGTTTCGCTGTCGGCGCTCTGGCAAATTGCTTTCGCCCCGTACGTCTCCGACTATTCGCGCTATCTGCCGGAGAACGTGGGCGTCGCATCGACGTTCTGGGCGACCTACCTCGGCTGCACGATCGGCTCGACGCTCGCGTTCGTCTTCGGCGCGGTGGCCGTGCTCGCGGTGCCGCCCGGCGCCGACGCGATGGACGCCGTCAAGCAGGCTACCGGTCCGCTCGGGCTGCCGATGCTCGCCCTCTTCCTGCTGAGTGTGATCAGCCATAACGCACTGAATCTCTACGGCGCGGTGCTCGCGGCCATCACATCGCTGCAGACGTTCGCCTATCGCTGGATTCCCACGGCGAAGACGCGTGCCGTGCTGTCGATTGCGGTTCTCCTCGCATGCTGCTACGGCGCGATCGGCGCTTCGACCAATTTCGTCGGCAATCTGGTCGATCTCGTGCTGGCGCTGCTGGTCGTGCTTGTGCCGTGGACCGCGATCAACCTGATCGACTTCTATGTGATCCACAAGGGGAAATACGACATTCAGTCGATCTTCCAGGTGGACGGCGGCATCTACGGCCGCTTCAATCCACAGGCGCTGATCGCCTATGGGATCGGCATTGTCGTGCAGATTCCGTTCATGAACACGCCGATGTATGCGGGTCCCGTGCCGAAGTATCTCGACGGGGCGGATCTCTCGTGGATCATCGGGCTGCTACTGACGTCGCCGCTGTATTACTGGCTTGCGTCGCGGGACACCGGCTATCGGCGCAGACAAGCGAGTGCCAGTGTCACACGTCACCCGGCGAGACAGTCATGACGGCTGGGGTGCTTCCGCATCGGAGCGGCGATGCAGGTGATCAATGGAGGCGTAAATAATTTGGATCTAAAGAATATCGAACGACTTGAAGACGATGCTCAGCGTTCCGGAGTCTTCTGACGGACCGTCACGCCAGCCGTTCATACGTCTCCTACGCTTCGGGACTGGTCATTCAGGTTCCTTGGTCCCGGGCGGTCGAAATGGGTCCAGCCTGTGTGAAAACACATTGATCGCCTAAACTGAATCAACGCGTTGAGACCGGGTGACTCATGAAGCGATTCGTTGAAGGCGATGACCGCAAACAGGTCGCACTACTTCCCGAATGCGTCGATGACTACATTGGACAGGATAATCCGGTGAGCCCGGAAGCGGGGTGAGCATGAAGAATTCGCCGTCCTGAAAGACCGCGAGGACGCGTTGCGTGCGATCTTCGGCAATGACTTTCGTGAACTGATTCCACCGATCGGCGCGCAGGTGCGAGATACGTTTGTCGCGGAGTGGGCCAGGTCGCATACGATCGAGCCGACAGACGGCCGGCATGCCCACATTGCCGTGGGCGACAACGGCTGGACGTTCCCGATTCCACTCGTCAAGATCGACCAGGGATGGCACTTTGACACGCGCGCGGGTTCGGAAGTAATGCGCGCGCGGCGCATCGACCGCAATGAACTGGCCGTCATTCAGACAATGCTCGTGATCTACGATGCGCAGCGCGAGTACGCGCAGACCAATCACGACGGAGAGGGTGTGCTTGCCTATGCAGCGAGAATGGTGAGCTCGCCGGGCAAACACGACGGCCTGTACTGGCCCACCGGACCGGATGACAATCCGAGTCCGCTCGGCGAGGCATTCGTTGATGCGACTTCGCGGGCGCAGAGTGCCGGCTACTACGGGTACCACTTCAAGCTTCTCGAGTCACAGGGGCCACACGCACCAGGTGGCGCCTACGATTACGTCGTGCGAGGCAAGCTCTTCGGCGGTTTTGCCGTGATCGCCTGGCCAGTGAAATACGGAGACACCGGGATCAAGACTTTCATGGTGAGCCATGCCGGCCAGATCTTCGAGCGGGACCTCGGACCCGGGAGTGCAGCCAAAGCGGAGGCCACGAAGTCGTTTGACCCGGGTCCGGGCTGGAGCAAGGTGCCCGATACCGACAGCCAGTAACACGCTCAAGCTGTGCCGCGTGCGTCACCGGCCCGCAAAAAAGAAAGCCTGCGAATCATTGCCATCAAGGATGAATCTGGCAAAACGATCGTCACGACGACCGGCGTTCATCTTGCCCGCGACCTGGGTTCGGCGCTCAAGGCAGCCTTCCAGGGAACGCTGGAGCTGAAATACAGTAAGGATAAGAACTTGCTACGTGCCCACTGGTGACGCTAGAGAGTACGAGGTCACACTTTACCCGTCGCATACTGCACGAATGACCGTACGTGGACAGCCCCGGTCTTGCCAGGTTTTCACTACGCGATGACAGAGAGGTAGATTGCAACCGTACATTCGGACTTTCGTTGGGGCCGCGCCGCTGTCCCTGATGGGTTTCGCTGGTTGGTACCCCGTCCTTGTAGCGCACTCGATGGTGCCCAGTCACTCGCGGGCTTGGCCAACCACGGTCTAACCTGTGCCGCCATCACTTCACGATCGAACGATGACAAAGGGATACTTACGGGCGAGCGGGATGATTCAATTCCCTGGTTGGATCCGGGCGTCGTCAGGGCGGCAATCTGCCTGCGGTCGCCCTGACGGCGAGAACTGTCTTGCCATCACCGGCAACGTCGCATTGGTAAATCACCGGCGTATAGGCGCCGAAGTCGTTCTGGAACTCGGCCTTGACGCCAATGTATGTGATGGGGCCGCCCGGCTCATCGGTCCAGCGAAAGCGACTGAACTTCATCTCGAAGGTGCCGCCCGTCCATTTCACGATGTGCGTCGCAAGTCGCTCGATCGGATCTTTGCAATAGATGGCGGCCGCAACGATCTCTTTGTCGCCGAGACATTGCAAATCGTCCTTGCTACACGACTGGGCTTGATTCGCTGCGTCGCTGCCGTTCCTGGCGCTATTGTCCGAAGCGCAGCCCCAGGTGATCAACGCACCGACTATAAGCACCCCCAAGCCGCCCAACATCTTTCCCGCGTCGGTCTGCTGCTTCACCACAGGTGCGCCACACTTGACGCACGTCGTCGCCTTGTCGCAACCTCGTTCCCGCATTCCTTGCATTTGACCAACGCCACGAATTCCTCCGATCAGTTTTCTGGTCTCGTCGCAGTGCGTTACATTCGAACTGTCGTCCGAGGGATATGAGCGAGGTGGGATTTAATCTGGACGAAAGATGGTAACGCCAGCTTCTGGCGGTTCCTGTATGAGGAAATCGTGAACCGCATACCTGGGGTGTGCGTTAAACGCTCAACATCCCGGCGGAGATGCGGTTCTCGGCGATGCCTTCAACGTTCCGCGCGACTAGTCCGCCGCAATCACGATCGATTCCTCGTGCGCCGACGTCCGGTACGACTTCATACGACGTATGGATGCATCTGGCGTTGCGACCACTGGGGTGTGAGTTCAAGCGCTATGAGACGCTCCAGTTCCGTGCGCCCGGTTGCGGTCAGCATTGCAATGTCAACGGGTGGACTATACGCGTCCGCACGAGCAGAATTGGCCGCGAGATAACGCGATGTTCGTTCTGGCTGACGCACCCAATCGATAAACCCCAGCATATGCAGCACATCGAGCACGACCGGATGCCGGCCGCGCACGATCTGGCGATGCAGTGTCTGACGTAGTCCTTCCAGCACTTCGGCATGCGACACGCGGCGGCCGTCGGAGGCTCTCATCGCGACGCCTACTTCTTAACCTTGTCGACCTTGTTCACCGCTTCCTTGAACGCCTTCCCGGCAGTGAATTTCACCGTTTTTGCGGCTGCGATTTTGATCTCTTCCCCTGTCCTCGGATTGCGTCCGGTCCGTGCCGCGCGGGTGCCAGTACTGAAGCTACCAAATCCGACAAGTTGCACAGTGCCGCCCTTAACGAGCGACTTCGTGATGATCTCAAGCAGCGCATCGAGCTGCTCGCTCGCGATTACCTTCGTCTGTTCGGTCTTGCTGGCAATCGCGTCGACCAGTTCCTGTTTATTCATGTTTCTCCCTCTCGAAAGGGTGGACGGCTATCCGGTGGTCTTCCTAATTGCCAGTTGGTGCTTTACACCGTATTTCCGGCCCGGCGCAGGCGGATACTACAATGGCGTGCCGTCTCCGATTGAAACGGCACATCACTATACCGTATGCGACAACAGGACGAGGCCGTGTGAAAACGCATGCTGAATGCGGCGTTCTAAAAAATCGCCCCTTCAGATCGCGCCGCATTGGCTTGGCAGCAACTCGGGACGGGTAAAACGACACCCGAAAACCGAGTACTTTTGCGTTTTCAGGCGGCCGGCATATGCCAACGGCATAGGGCAGTGACCGGCCAGTTGCAGACCTTCGACGTGTCGAGCAAAATTGACGGCGATGTTCCCAAGAAGCGATTCCGGGTCGAGCTCCGTCGTCGGAGACACCGTTGAATCTAAAGGGCAACATGAGACGACTGTTCCTCGCTGCACTTGCAGCCACCTCTTTCGCGGCTTGCGTTCATGCACAAAGCAATGCTTCCGGCCCGCTTGTCACGCCCTCGGGCAAACTGCAATTCGTGCGCGTTGACCGCGATTTCGTGGGAATGCTCGACAAGGAAATTTTCGATCGCTTCGGCGCGAACACGCTGACGCATTTCGATGAAGTCGGCAACGCAAATAACACCGTCACACGCATGCTCGTGCAGACCGATTCCGGCCCTGTGCTGTACGACTTTCGTGACCATCCGCCACTTGTGCAGCGCTCGGGTAAGCGCATGACCGTCAGGCGCGTGTTCTGGCAAGGCGACGAAGTCGTGATGCAAAGCTCGCAAGGCTGGTTCCGCTTCCAACGCGGCGTGCTAACGAAGCTGCAGTCGTCTTCGACGACGTACCATTGATCGCGCGAAAGCCGAACACACGCTCGCCAGCGATGACATACACCGCCTCGCCGCGCACCCCCTTGCCTTTCTCCAAGTTGCCTTAGCTTCTTGTGGGTCGCGCTGAGCCCGTCGTCGCGCGACAGGGTTCGGCCACAAGGCGCCAATTGCCGCCCCGAACTGAACGGCAGCCGCCAGACCTTACTGGTCTTGCCGCATTGCTGAGAACACATCGTCTACCCAGTCATGGTAGTTCATGGCGCGCTCACGGCGAATGCCAACTGTCACAACCAGGCGAACACGCAAACGCCATTGGCAAACTAATCAAATGTCTATGCCCGACAGGTTACGTTCGGACACACTTCGTTGCGAATCAGAATTCGGCCACCATCTACAATCGGCGCACGGAGAAAAACATGATCAGACTTTTGTGTGTCGTTGCGCTTGCGGCTAGCCTGTCAGGATGCATTGTCGCTCCGCCATACGGCTATGCGCCTGTGCCGGCCTATGGATATGCGCCAGCGTATTACGCAGCGCCTTCCGTCGATGTCGGCATCGGTTTCGGCGGTTACGGGCACGGCTGGCGAAGGTAGCTTCGTTGCGGCACGGGCTCCATTGACGAACGTGTCGCTCGAGCCGAATACAGGCACGGCAGTCTCTAAAGACGGTTCCAGTCCATTGGCCTGACCGGGGCACCTACTGTTGAGAACCGAAAGATCCGCGCCGAAATGAGCAGTTTCAATTCGGCAGCCCAGATCTGCCGGACGCACGGCGTTTCCCGCCCGGCGGCAATGATTTCCGCGACAATGGTGATAGCGGGACTCGACGCCGCGGAGGCACGTGACGTACTGCAAAAGCGGAGACTACTCCGATGAGTTTCGGGCGGAAGAACGGCGATACCAGGGCGATGGGCATCCAGTCCGAGCCGGAGATCGTTTTCAACCATCGCTATCTTATGAACGGCGGACAACCCGTCGAAGCCTTCGAGCAAGTTATCCAACAGATTCGGCCGAAGCGTAGAGTGGCATTTCTCGTATGGGAGAATCAGAGCGATGAAGAAGACGGGAATTTCGATCATCCTGTTCGTACTGGCCGTCCTCAGCCCGCTGGCTCATGCGAACCTGGCTACAGGTACCCACGAGTTCAAGAACGATGTCAAGACGGCCGGAAAGAAAAGCGGACATGCTGTGCGCGAGGCCACGCACGCGGTCGGCCGCGGTGCGAAGACGGCCGGCCATGCCGTTGCCGATACAGCAAGGCACGGCTATCACGCGACGAAAAAGTTCGTGACGGGGCACGCATAAAGGTCGCTTCCCGACCAAGACCGCCCGACCGTATGCAACTGTCATGGAACCAGAGGGCCTGCTGCTACGTCATGTGAGGTTAGACGCCCGGCAGTTTACATGTAAGGTCATCGGGCACAAGCCGGCCATGAAGCGTCATTCGCCCGCACTGTTGCTCGGACGTTCAGATGTCGAATCCGCCCCACAAGCGGTCATTCAATCCGCGAGGATGAACGTTGCTTCATCCATTAACGTCATCGAGTATCGGCGTTGGTCAGGCGGCTACGGGTCGCTTTCCTGAAATTCGCAGGTCGGCGGTCGCAAACGACCGGTCTGACGCAAGCCGAATTCGTACGCTCGATCCATATCTGCCCTTCGACCCGACGAAGCGCAAATCGATCATCGCCGCCTGCTGGAAGAAAGTCGAGCTTTGGTGATGTCACGATTTACGGAACTCTCAATATTGATGCTACGATACCGGAAGACACACTGGTTTCCATCGTGTGCTATTTCGTTGCAGGCGTCCCGGCTTCTATGCCCCCAGGCAGCGGTTTATCAAGGACTTCGCTCGGGCCTGGCCGATGCGCGCGCCAGGGCCAAGCGCCTCGGCCGGCACACCGCGACACCGCGTCTAGTGAACAAGGGCTTGTCTCTGATCAGGCAGGGAATGACCTTCGAGCACGCAGCCGAGCAATCGGGGGTGAGCGTTTCCACGCTACTGGGCGCTTGCAGGAAAGGCAACGCCGCCTGACAGTCGAAAAAGTCGGTCGGTGGCGCCAGCCCCGGAATGGCGCGCTCTCCAACGCCCCTAATTGCCGGGGTTCGCTATGGTGAG
>NZ_JARESU010000213.1:0-9783 GCF_046027075.1 Paraburkholderia sp. RL18-085-BIA-A
TGCGACATTGCCAGTCTTACTCTCGATGACGGATGCGTGATTCGTCGCGCGACTTGCGCGCCCGAGTTCACGTCTTCGCTCACGCCCAAGCAAAGCGAAATCAGGAGTTCATGCGACCCGCCATCAAGCGGCACGCGCACCCGTTCATCACCACATTTGAGACTCGCGCCGTCGAGCACCGCGCGCATGACGCCGCCCTCGTCAGCGGATTCGACGCGAATCTTGTATCGCGTCGAATGCATCGCCACTGTTGCTTCAAACCCCGGCCACGTGTCCGGAATACAAGGATCGACCACAAGAAATTCGCCCTCGCGACAAATCCCAAGAATGCCCTCGACACCCGCCCGGTACATCCATCCGGCGGACCCCGTGTACCAGGTCCAGCCACCGCGCCCGGCATGCGGCGCCACTGAATAGACATCGGCGGCAACGACATAGGGCTCAACCTTGTAGCGGCCGACTTCCATCGGTGTGCGCGCATGATTGACCGGATTAAGTAGTGAAAACAGCGCAGCGGCCTTGTTGCCCTCGCGCATTTTTGTGAACGCGAGGATCGCCCACATCGCCGCGTGGCTATACTGGCCGCCGTTTTCACGCAGCCCCGGCGGATAGCCCTTGATATAGCCTGGATCGTGCAACGTTTTATCGAACGGCGGCGTGAACAGCAAAGCCAGCCCGTCGGCGCGACGTATCAGGTGCTTTTCCAGCGACGTCATCGCCAGCGCCGCGCGCGCGGGATCTGCCGCGCCCGACAGCACAGCCCACGACTGTGCGATCGAATCTATTTGACACTCTTCACTGTCTTTCGAGCCAAGCCACGTGCCGTCGTCAAACGTCGCGCGGCGATACCATTCGCCGTCCCATGCCTCCCGCTCCAGCGCCTCGCGCAGCGAGGCCGCATGAGCACGCCAGCGTGCAGCGCGCGCAACAGAAGCCGCATCGCGCGATTCGCCCAGGGGGGCGAACAATTCGATCGTCCGCAATAGCAGCCAGCCGAGCCAAACGCTTTCTCCCTTGCCGTGCGCGCCGACGCGGTTCATGCCGTCGTTCCAGTCACCCGCGCCGATCAGAGGCAAGCCATGCTCGCCGGTCAGTTCAATACATTGATCCAGGCCGCGCGCGCAATGTTCGAACAGCGCCGCTGATTCATCTGCGACCATCGGCTGGAAGAACGCATCGTGCTCGCCAGGTCGCAGTGGCGGTCCATCGAGGAACGGCACGATCTCGTCGAGAATCGCGACGTCGCCCGCGCAGCCGATGTACGTTGCCGTCGCGAACGCGAGCCACACGCGGTCATCGGAAATCCGCGTGCGCACGCCTTGCCCCGACTGGGGCAACCACCAGTGCTGGAAATCGCCTTCGACGAACTGCCGCGCCGCAGTGCGCAGCAAATGCCGCCGAGTCTCGTCCGGCTGCGCATGTGTCAACGCCATGCCGTCCTGCAACTGATCACGGAACCCATACGCGCCGCTCGCCTGATAGAACGCCGAGCGTGCCCAGACGCGGCACGCGAGCGTCTGATACAGCAGCCAGCCGTTTAGCATCAGATCCATCGCGCGGTCAGGGGTTTTAACCTGGACGGTGCCGAGCACGTTCAGCCACTGGGTCGTCACCTCGGCGAGGACGGCGTCGAGATCGGCCTTGCGATAGCGCTCGATCAACGCCCGCGCCTCTTCGACGGACGCGCATTGCCCCACGAACGACACGACTTCGACAATCTCGCCCACGCCCAGCTCAATCACGCCCTGCAACGCTGCGCATGGATCGAGCCCCGCGCCGGTTGCGCCAGACAGCGGCGCGTTGCCGGTCAGGGCGGCGGGTGCCGCAGTCCGGCCGCTGCGGCCGAGAAATTCGGTGCGATCCGCCGTCCACGCGGTCTGCTGGCCGCCGAGGTCGGCGAACGCGACGCGCCCCGCGAACCCCATGCTCCACGGATTGCGCGCCAGCATCGCGCCGGTAGCGGAGTCGATTTCCGTCACGATGAAGGGTCCCGATGCGCCGCGCGATGTGCCAAGCACCCATTCCATCCACGTCGTCACGGACAGACGGCGCGGCATACCGGATAGATTGCGCAACGTCAGCCGGGAAATCTTCAGCGGGTCGGCGAGCGGCACGTATTGCAGCAAGTCGAGCGCGATGCCATTCGCCTCGTGTTCGAAGCGGCTGTAGCCATACCCGTGACGCACGACATACGTCCCGCCGTCGCGGATCGGCGACGCGGTGGCGCCCCACACATCGCCAGTGACTTCGTCGCGCACATAGATGGCTTCGCCGGCTGGGTCTTCGACCGGATCGTTCGACCACGGCGTGAGTTGATTCTCGCGGCTGTTTTCGGCCCACGTGTAGCCGCTGCCTTCCGCCGCGACCTGAAACCCGAAGCCGGAGTTTGCGATCACGTTGATCCACGGCGCGGGCGTGGTCGCACCCGCCACGAGAACGCTCACGTATTCCCGCCCGTCTTTATCGAAACCGCCCAGACCGTTGAAAAACTCGAGCCTCGACGGAACCGAAGAAAGCGCGCCCGGCGGATGAGGCGTCGCGGACCATGGCGACGACATCGGCTGCTTCTGCCGCCGCGGCGCCGACGGCTGGCCTTGCGACTGCGGCAAGCGCGCGAGCTGGTCGGCGATCGAACCGCGGCGCGCGATCAACGCGACACGCGCGACCGATTGCAGCAGCGCACGCGCCTCCACGCTCATCAAATCGGCGCGCAGCGTAAAGACCGCCCCTTGCGCGAGTTCTTCGCCGAAACGCGGCCGCAACTGGCTGCTGCGCACGGCTGTTTCAATCGCACCCTGCAACTCCTGGATATACGACGAAGCCCGTTCGTTGATGATGACGAGATCGACGTCCAGCCGCTTCATCCGCCAGTACTCGTGTGCCCTCAATAATTGCCGGACCTGAGCGATGTCCTCGACGTCATCGATACGCAGAAGCACGATCGGCAGGTCGCCGGAGATCGCGTGCGGCCAGAGTCCCGACTGCGCGCCAGCCCCGCGAACGATCGTGTCCGATGGCGCCCTGAAACGCGCATCGGCGTAAATGACGGGCGCGGCGAGGCGCTGAAAATCCGCCGCCTCTTCGGCTTCGACATCGAGATGGCGCAACTGCACCTGAGCCTGCGTCCAGGCTAGCGTTTTGGCGCGATCGAACGCGTTGCGGTCATGGTGTTTGTCGACCAGATCGAGCAACAGCGCTCGCGACTCGGCCACGACTGTCCAGAACGTCACGCGCGCGACCTTGCCCGGCGGCACCAGCACGCGATACCTGAGCGCAAAGACCGGATCGAGTACGGTCCCAGCGGTGTTGGTCAGCGGCTGATCGTCGAAGATCGCTGCCGCCGTGCCGGCGTTGCGCCCGCGCCCCAGAAAGCGCGCGCGATCCGATTCGTATTGCGGATCGACGACGATCCCGCCGTCGACAACTGCGAAATGCGCAGCCCACACCTGTTTTTCGTCGTGCGAACGCGGACGGCGCGTGGCCACCAGCGCGCCGAATTCCGCAAGGTGCTCGGTCTGGACAAACATCCGCGAGAAGGCCGGATGCGCGTTGTCGGCAGCGGGCGTCGCGAGCACGATTTCGGCATAGGACGTCAGTTCAATTTCGCGCACACGGCGTCCGTTGTTCGCCAACGACACGCGGCGCACTTCGCCGTCTGCTTCACCGGAAACCAGTACGTCCATCGTCGTTGTCAACGAGCCGTCGCGGCGGATGAATTCCGCATGGTCCTCGCCGAACACAACCTCTTCGTACTCGGCTTCGCTACCAGCCGGCTGTGCGCCCGCTGACCACACGTGGCCGCTCTGCATATCGCGCAGGAAGATGAAGGAGCCCCAGTCGTCCCGGGTTGCGTCTTCGCGCCAGCGCGTCACGGCCAGGTCGCGCCAACGGCTGTAGCCGGCGCCGGTCGCAGTCAACATGACCGCGTAGCGTCCATTCGACAGCAGGTGTGTCACCGGCGCAGCGCCGGCCACAGCCGACGCTGCGAGGCGCCGTACGGTCGGCGGCACGACGCCGGCGACAGCTGCTGACGTGTTCACTTCTTCGGCACGGGGATGCGCGATGGCGACATTGCGTGGCATGCGTTCCTGCAGCAACAGTTCGCTCGCCTGGATCATGGGTTCGCGATGGAAACGCGCACGCATCTGCGCGTCGAGCAAAGTGTTCGCGATCGACACGATCGTCATGCCCTGGTGATGCGCCATGAAATTGCGCACGATCGCGACGTCCTCGTTGTCCGGAAGCCGCGAGCGGGTGAAATCGAGTGCTTCGTAGAAACCATAGCGACCCAGCGCGCCAAGAGCGGCGAGTTGTGCGTAGTTCTCTCGCGCGGCTTGTGGGTCGACCATCGCTGCTAGCCCCGTTGCATATGGTGCGATCACGCGGTTCTCTGACAGCCCCCGCTTGAGGCCAAGACCGGGGACACCGAAATTCGAATACTGGTAGGTAAATTCGATGTCGCGCGCGTTGTACGCCGATTCCGAAATGCCCCACGGAATGCCGAGCGAACGCCCATACGAGGCTTGCCGTTCCACCACCAGACGACTCGTCTGTTCGAGCAGGCTGCCGACCGGCGCACGCATCACCAACGACGGCATCAGGTATTCGAACATCGACCCCGACCACGAGATCAGCGCCGAGCCGTTACCGACCGGCGTAGCCGCGCGACCGAGGCGAAACCAGTGGCGCGTCGTCACGTCGCCTTTCGCGATGGCGAACAGGCTCGCGAGGCGCGCTTCAGACGCCAGCAGGTCATAGCAGTTCAGGTCGAGGCTGTTGTCGGATTGCGAATAGCCGATCGATAGCAGCTTGCGTTCCGGATCCAGCAGGAACGCGAAGTCCATGTCGAGCGCCATCGCCCGCGACGTATCGGCGAGCGCCTTCAGGCGTGCCTGCAGAAGTTCCGGTGCCTCGGCGAACTGTTGCCGGTCGCGGGCATGTTCGACCACGCTTTTGCTCAACGCGTCGATCCAGAACATCAGGTCGGCAGAACTATCGTCGCCGCCGGCGGGCACGAGTTCACGCGTTGCCTTCGCGGCCTTTTCAGTCAGCCGCGTGAGCGATGGCGACAGCGCTTCGAGCGTCTGCGGGCCGTGCAACTGCTTGCTGATCTCTTCGAGGATCGCAACCAGCTGCCTGCCACGTTCACCGCCTGCGGCGGGCAGCGTGTCGATGGCTTCACGCGCGAGTTGCAGGTTATCCATCAATCCGGGTCGCGCAGCCGGCGCGAGCAATTCATGTGGCCATTCTTCGCACGCGTTGGCGAGGACGATCAGATGACCGGCCAGATTGCCGCTATCGACCGACGAAACATAAGCGGGTGCCAGCACCTGGAGATCGAGCGTCCCGTACCAGTTATAGAAATGTCCCTTGAAACGCGTGAGCTTGTGCATTGAAGCGAACGCCGCTTCGAGCCGTTCGACAGTTTCCGTCGTCCCCGCCCAGCCAAAATCCCGCGCAGCAATCGCCGACAGCAGATAGAGCCCAAGGTTGGTCGGAGAGGTGCGGTGTGCGACGACCGGCTTCGGATCTTCCTGGAAGTTGTCGGGCGGCAGCATATTCTCTGCCGGCGTAACGAAGGTCTCGAAGAAACGCCACGTGCGTCGCGCGATGAGGCGAAGGCTGCGCGCGTCCGGGTCCGCCATTGCGAAACGTCGCGCGACGGTCGGCGACCGGCTCGACCACAGCGCGAGCGCCGGCGCGGCGAGCCATAACAGCGCAAACGGCAGCACGAGCGGCCAGTGCGACGGTGCGAATGCGATCGCACCAGCCGGCAGCACGATGCCGAGCGCGACGCCGCCTGCCATCTGCCGATAAAAGCCGCGGAGGTCAAGACGAGGGCTGCCCTTCGACTGCGCAGCGGTGGTCCATTCGAGCAGCCGGCGATGCGTCACGAACAACCGTATCAGCGTCCGGACGATCGCATCGCCCATACGCCACGCCTGGTCAGCGAGGAACGCGGTCGACAGAACTGTTTGCAAGGCGGCGAGCCGCAAATCGGCGGCCAGCACGTCCAGATGATTGCGCAGATGGATGCCGCTGCGGCGCGGCATGATCGCGAACAGCGTCGGCAGGAAAGCGGGAATCGCGAGCGCGCCTAGCGCCAGCAGCGCGCCTGCAATCCCGGCGTGGATCGGCATCAGCCAGCATAGGCCGAGCGCGGCGACCATGAAGGGGGCGAGCAGCGAGCGGCGCAAATTGTCGAGCATCTTGAAGCGGCCGATCGACGGCATCGCGTGCCGGTCCCGGCCGCGATAGCCGACGATCCACGGCAGCAATTGCCAGTCGCCACGCGTCCAGCGATGCTGCCGCTTGCCGACCACGTCGTAACGCGACGGCACTTCCTCGACCACCTCGACATCCGACGCCAGTCCGGCGCGCGCAAAAATCCCTTCGAACAGATCGTGACTGAGCAGCGCGTTTTCCGGCACGCGTCCACGCAAAGCCGCTTCAAATGCATCGACGTCGTAAATGCCCTTGCCGGTATACGACCCTTCGCCGAACAGGTCCTGATAGACATCGGACACGGCCGCCGCGTACGGGTCCATCCCGCCGGGGCCGGAGAAGACGCGCTGATGCAGCGACCCTTCCTGGCCGACGGGCAGCGACGGCGTGACACGCGGCTGCAGAATCGCGTATCCGTTGACGACGCGTTGATCGGCGTCGCTAAATGTCGGCCGGTTCAGCGGATGCGCCATCTTGCCGATCAGCCGCAGCGCGGCGTCGCGTGGCAGACGCGTATCGGCGTCGAGTGTGATGACGTAGCGCACGTCGGGCGGCACCTGCGGTGCACGGCCGGCGATCGACATAAAGGTCGTATCCGTCGCACCGCGCAGCAGGCGGTTGAGTTCGTGCAGCTTGCCGCGCTTGCGTTCCCAGCCCATCCATTTGTTTTCGCTCGCGTTGAACACGCGTCGGCGGTGTAGCAGCAGGAAACGGCTGCCGCCGGGGCCTGGCTCGTAACGGTGGTTCAGTGCATCGATGGCGTCGGCGGCCACGGCGAGCAGATGTGCATCGCCGGGCAGCACTTCCTGATCCGCATCGAGCCCGTCCGCCAGCAACGCGAAGGACAGGTCGCCACCGGCTCCCGCGAGGTGATGCACCTCAAGACGTTCGACCTGTTCGCGCAGATCAGCTTCGCTCGTCAGAAGCGTCGGCACGGCAACCAGTGTGCGCAATGACGACGGCACGCCGACAGTCAGTTCGAGAGCCGGCAACGTGATTGCGCCGAAACTCCATGTCACCGCGCGATTGATGAGCGCGGTCGCAACCTCGGTGACGGGCAGGAATCCGCATACGGCAAACAGCGCGAGCACCCAAGCTTCGAGACCGCGCGGCGCCAGTGTCCACAGTGCCCACAACGCTAGCGCCAGTAACGTCAGGGCGAGCGTCAGGATCGTGCCGACGTAGCCGCCAATGCCGAGGCGGACGTTAAACCGCGTGATCCGCAAACGCACCGGCGGGCGGAATTCGATCGCTTGCTCCAGTGCTCGCCGACCCTCGGCGATCAGGTGATAGCCGGGCTCGCCGGCGCGTTCCGCATGTGCGCCATCGGCTGCTTCCAGCGCCGCCGCCTGCGCCGATTCCAGCGCTAGCCCGGCGACTTCGAGTTCGGTGAAGGACGAGCCGCGCGCCAGTTGCTCGATCGCGCTGCGATACAGATTGCGCGTCGGAAAATCCATCGTGGCAAAGCTGCTGTCCGCGCGCAACCGGGCGTCGACAAGACTTACGCTCTCGAACAGTTCCGTCCAGTCGATGTCGGAAATCAGCCGCATGCTGGTGATCACATTGCGCACGGTGACGTTCGACGAGCCCTGTCGCTGCTGCGCGTGTTGCACGACTTCATCGACGGAGGCGCCCTGAAGCTTGAGCCGCTCTTCTAGCCAACCCAGTGCTGGCGTGGTGCGCGGATCCTGGTCACGCAGCCGTTTTACGAGTTGCGCGGCGAACAGTTCCGACAACAGGCCTGAGGAACGCGTGGAAATATCCGCTTCGAGCGCCGAACGGGCGCTGCCCGATTCGAGCAGACGGTCGGTGAGTGCGTCGGCGTCGGCGCGTGCGCTGCGGCCTGCAGTAATCTGGTCAGTCAGGCGTCGCAGGTTCTCGATCAGCACGATGCGCAAGGTGATCGCCACGGCCCACAATTCGCCGATTGTCAGCGGCTGAACCCGTTGATACGCGCTGATGAAACGCCGCAGGATCTGCGGGTCGAAGTGACTGTCGGTATGCGCAACGAACGCCCACGCGAGACCGAATACGCGCGGATACCCGGCGAACGGGCCTGCGGCAAGCTTGGGCAACTGACGGTAGTAGCCGGGCGGCAAGTCGTCGCGAATCTCGCGGATCTGCTCCTCGACGAGGTGATAGTTGTCGAGCAGCCATTCCGCGGCGGGCACCACGCCCCGGCCGCTCTCCAGTTCTTCGGCGCTCGCGCGGTAGGCTGCGAGCAGGACCGCGGCGTTATCGTTCAGTCTCGTGTGCAGCGATAAAACGGCAGGCGGTGTCTTCGTGACCGGTTGCGCGGCAGCAAGGCTCTCCGCGTGTTGCTCGAGCCGTTCGACGCCGAACAGCTCTTCGCGCACCGGCGCGATGTCAGTCCACGGCGGCGACGGCGAGCGATGTCTCGCGACATATCGAAGGATCGTTTTCACAGGCGCACGTCCTGCAACGTCGGTGAATTCGGTAGGGTGGACTGGCCACGGTGGCGTGTCATGTTAGCAACGCGCACAGGGATCGAAATCGTCGTTTCGCCGGATAGTTCATCGAGTTGGGACATGATCGGATCTTCCATCGGGGAGGCCCCGCTACACGTGTCGCGTGGATGCAAGCCTCCGGGGTACGGCTTGATTCACGGGTGCGGGTGGACGCGCGAGGAGCCGTCAGGACGAAAAAGCAGGTATGCAGCTTCTGCGGGCATAGTCGGCGACGACGCGCCCACGCGCAAACTGGTAGTTACGGTTTAGCGGCGCACTAAAGCGTCAGGTGAGCTCCGGCCAGACCGGTGCGGCAATCAATGACGCACAGGAGCACCTGCACACCCCTGCCGACGCAGTTTCCGGCTGAACACACGGAATGCGTAGCGCAGAAGGGACACGGATCCGCGCCCCAGGTGCCTGTTATTTCTTTTTGGCCGCTGTGCTGCCTGCGGCAGTCTTCGGCGCAATCGCTGGGGACACGCCCACCGCAGGAGGGATCACCTTTTTGGGTTGTTTGGGCTTTTTAACTTCGCGATTACCGCGCATCGTGCTCTTCGCCAATATGTTTCTCCAGATTTGCCCGTCGCGAAAGCGACGGCCATGTCGCCCAGTGTGAGCGCATCTGGTGACCCTGTCGCGATTTTTATTTTTTTAGTGCTGTGATCACGTGTTCCGGACGAGGCCCGCCAACTCAACGGCGGCGAATATGGCGTATCCTGTCGTCGCAACATCTCCTGTTCACGACGGATGCAGCTTGATTGCCAGATTCTTTGCATTCCAGAATATTTCCCTCCCCCATCCGCGGCACTGTTCAATTGCCGACATGACCTTCAGCTGTCCCAGGCTCAGCTGTACGGTCTGTCGCCACGCAGGCCCATGCGCGCGGAAGATGTCCGCGACTTCGGGCACGGCGGTGCGCCGTCGTTCAGCCGTTGCTGTGCAGCTTCTCCAGCGGACTGATCACTTCGCGCAGCACGTCGGTGGCGACATGGGCGTAGAGCGCAGTGGTCTCCAGCTTCTTGTGCCCGAGCAGGACCTGGATCACGCGGATATCGACCTTCTGTTCGAGCAGGTGGGTGCCGAAGCT
>NZ_JARESU010000214.1:0-9719 GCF_046027075.1 Paraburkholderia sp. RL18-085-BIA-A
CAGCGTGTTGTGAGCCAGGCTCCGGCCATCTCGTTTCATGGGCGATGCTCTCAATAGCTATCGCTCAAGCATAGACCATCTGTCCGCAAAATTCCTGACCTATGAGTAAATGCTGTTTTCGCACGTGCCTGCTGCGGGCACTGGCGAAGCAAGAGTTGCGATCAGCGTGTAGCCCGGATATTGTTTCCGCGCTGTCCCGGAGAACATCGCCACGGCAGCGTCTCCGTCGTCGGCGGCAACGATGGCGTGGATCGGCTTGATGACGTCCGTCGTTCCGTCCTGTCGCAATACGCCTGAGACTATGAACCTCGCTGGCTGCCGGACATGCCAGCCGATGTGCGCGCCGCGTTCTCCCGCAGAGGCGGGCGCTGCTCCTTGCAGACTGACGACAGACACGAAAGAGGCAACGATCAGGGCTTTAACTGCTGCGATTTTCAGATGCGTGCTCATGCTTCGAGATTGATTGCGGTCGTGTCGCGTCATAAATTCCTCGATGGGTGTCATTCCATCGTACTGGCTCGAACGGGTTGTCAAGTTCGCCCCTTCGATCACACCTAGGCCGTTATGCGGTGTCAGGGGGCGGATGCGGCTCACTGGTTATCGGCGGAGCATCAGAAAACTGAATCCTGTCGAGCGCGCAGGTGCGCCGGTATGGAAACTGCTGTGGTCCCGATGGGCGCACCGCAACGCGTGCGTTTCTGCCCACGAACGGGCAAAGGGGAGGAGCCGTATGACTCATCACGATTTCGTACGCCAGCTTGCAATGATGCTCCGCGATCTGCCACAGGGCACAGCTGCGGATCTGAACGACTGCATGGTCGCGTATTGGAACGGCTATTCGGCGGTCTTCGCCTTCCTGTGTGAGCGGGGGACAGGCGCCGTCGACGAGGAGTTCGACATGGACGATTACGTCTGGGAGGACTGGCGACCGGCCTTCGAAAGCTGGGTGGCGGACCCGGTATTCAGCAGCTGTCCGGAAGTGAAGCAGTGGCTGATGGATGCGCCGCCGCACGAGGCCGGTGTGTGAGATGGGACGCTGGAGCCGGGGGCGGTCGAAAACCGCTGTCGTTCCACCAGGAGCGCGGGGCGGGACGGGACGGGCTTGCCAGCGTTGATACAGCCGCAACTGGCGACACTGGTGGACCGTCCGCCGAAGGGAGGCGACTGGTCCTACGAAATCAAGTTCGACGGCTACCGCGTGATGACGCGCATTGAGGGCGGTGCGGCGACGATCTTCACTCGCAACGGGCATGACTGGACAGAGCGGATGCCCCGTCTTGCCGAAGCCTGCAAGGCGCTTCAGGTCGACGATGCCTGGCTCGACGGGGAGGCGGTCGTGCTTGATTCAAACGGTCAGCCCGATTTCAACGCGCTGCAGAACGCGTTCGACCGGCGCAGCGCCGCCGAAATCGTGATGTTCGTGTTCGACATCCTCTGGCTGAACGGGACCGATCTTCGCGAACAGCCGCTGCGTGCACGTCGGGCGTTGTTGCGTGAACTGATGGCGGAGCAGACGTCCGATATGATCCGCTTCTCCGAAGACTTTCCGCAGGACCCGGTGTCTCTCGTCGCGTCGGCGTGCAAAATGAAACTCGAAGGCATCATAGGTAAGCGCGGAGACGCGCCGTACCAATCGGGCCGGTCGCCCGCCTGGATCAAACTCAAATGCAACACCCGCCAGGAATTTGTCGTCGGCGGCTTCACGCGTGCGAAGGGCGCGCGCTCCGGCGTGCATTCGCTGCTGCTGGGCGTCTATGAGAATGACGGCTCCCTCCGATATGCCGGCAGCGTCCGGCCTTATTTCTCAACCCGCGCCACGTCCGCCTTTCTGTCGAGAGCAGAGCCAGTACGCCGCGAAGCCACCGCTTTCTACAACCCGCCAAAGCCTGAAAAGGAGCGCGACTATCTGTGGCTTGATCCGTCGATCGTCGTTGAATGCTCGTTCCTGGAATGGACGCCGGGCGGCGAAGTGCGCCACCCCATTTTTCATGCGGTGCGCGAGGACAAGCCAGCGTCTGCGGTCAGCGAGGAGCCGATGGTCGCAGTGGAGGACGACGAACCCGTTGAGGCCGACGCAGGTTCGACACGTGAAGTGCCCGGGCCAAAGGGTGCGCTGAGAATTGGCAACGTCCGGATATCGAACCCGCAGCGGGTGATGGACCCGGTGACAGGGCACACCAAGCGGGAGATGGTCGAGTATTACGCCACCATTGCGGAGTGGGCCTTGCCGCATCTGCATAACCGGCCGCTTGCACTGGTACGGGCACCGGAGGGCATCAAGGGCGAACTGTTCTTCCAGAAGCACAGTGAGCGAGCGAGCATTCCGGGCATCCAGGAACTGCCGACCGAACTGCATCCGCGCCATCCGCCACTGCTTGTTGCCAACGCGGCCGAAGCGCTTGTGGGCCTTGCGCAAATGTCCGTCGTTGAATTGCACACTTGGAACGCCGTCGCGCCGGATCTCGCGCATCCCGACCGTGTCATTTTCGATCTTGATCCAGACCCGGCGCTGCCGTGGTCGGTCATGCTCGAAGCGGTCGAACTGCTGAAAGTCGTGCTCGATGAACTGGGGCTGAGGTCGTTCCCCAAGACGAGCGGCGGAAAAGGCTTTCACGTCATAGTGCCGTTGACGCGCCGACAGGGGTGGAGCGAGACAAAGGCGTTTTCTCATGCGGTCGCCCGCCATATGGCGCGGGTCGTGCCTCAGCGATTCTCAGCCGTGCTCGGGCCGAAGAACCGCGTTGGCAAGATTTTCATCGACTATCTGCGTAACAGTCGCGGCGCGAGCACGGTCGCAGCGTTTTCCGTGCGCGCGAGGTCAGGCATGGGTGTGTCGATGCCCGTCTCGTGGGACGAGATCAGGGAAGTAAGCCGGGGCGACGAGTGGACAATGCGGACAGCCATCGAGCGTCAGCGATCGCTCAAGGCCGACCCGTGGCCGGACTACTGGCAGACCCGGCAGGGCATAACTGCGGCGATGCGACGCGCCGTTGGCATGGACTGAGCAACAGCCCTCGGGTTGCGCCGCAGTTGCTGACTCGCGTCAGACGTTAGAGCGACGCCATGCGCTCAGATGCCGGATGACGGCGCGGTCGTCGCCTTTCTGCTCATGCAGTCGCGTCAGGTGGCGCAAGGCCTCTTCGTTCCCCGGATTGATCTCAAGGCAGCGGGCATAAGCTGCCAACGCCTCGTCAAGCCGCCCCAGCTCCTCCAGCAGGACAGCGTAATTCAGCGCCGCCTGGTCGTTCTTCCCGTTGATCTCGACACAGCGCAGATAGCTGGCAGCGGCATCTTTGAGTCGCCCGGCTTCTTCAAGCAGCACAGCGCGGTTCGCATGCAGCAGTTCCGCATCCTCGAAATGCTTGAGCGCCTCATCGAACACCTCGAGTGCGTGACCGCAGCGGTTCTGGTCGCTGGCAAGCAGGGCGCCTAAATTGTTATAAGCGTGAAAGTCGGGCTCGGGCGACAGTTCGATCGCCTTGCGGTACGCGGCCTCCGCACCGACCGGATCGGTCGCCTGCAACTGTTCCGCGAGCGAATACCAGTCTTCCGCCTGCTTGCGGCGTGCGCTAAGGCTGGCCGGCGCGTTATCGAGAAATGTCACGTCGCCTTTTACGTCCGCAACTTCGAAGTCCAGCAGTAGCTGTCCCGAGACGGCATCCCACTGCGCATCGCCGGTCGTGACGGCTACCGCGTCACCGACGGCTGTGATGCGCACGGCGGAAAGGGGCGCGGCATCCGGCAACTCGTCCCTGATCCGCGAGAGGGCTTTCAAAATCCGGCGGGGCGGTATCCTAGATCCCTGCAGTCTCAGCGCGGTGCGAAGCAGAACGACCTCGCGGAACGTGAAGCGCAAATCGTTGCGCGCGCCGTGTGAGGGCTCCACAAACCCGGCGACGATGAGCATTCGGAGGGCGCGCCGCGAGACCCCGAGAAGCGACTGCACTTCCCGGAGCGAGAATGTATGGTCGGCAGAGCGGCCTGTCACCGCCCTGCCCGGGTCCTGGTGGGCGCGGCGACTGGCTCCTCGGCCTTTTCTGCCCGTTTCACGGTCTTGCGTGGTTTGGCAGGAAGTTCAGCGACCGGGGCGGCGGGCTTCGCGCGCGAAGGCGACGGGCTGCGTTTCGCGTTTCTTGCCAGACTGGCGCGCCGCGCCTCCATCAGGTCGATGACCTGGCCCCCATCGGCTGCTGCCTCTTCCTGAGGCGTGACGATCTGCTTGCCTGCAATCTTCGCGTCGATCGCTTCGAGAACGCGTTTCTTTTCCTTGTCCTCGTACTGGCTTGGGTCGTAGCTTTCTGCCCCGCCCTGTTCAATTATCTTCAGGGCAAGCTGTAATTCGTTGTCCGTGACAGATGCGTCCTCAATGTCCAGATCTTTCAGGGAGCGAACTGCGTCGGCCCATTAGCAGTTGCTGGAAAATGAGGCCGTCGACGGTTGCCCGCACTTGCACCATATGGGTCTTCCCCTTCCAGTTCCACGATGCCAGTGCGCAACGTTCACTCGCGAGAAGCGCCTTTTTGAGGAGGCTGTATGGCTTGCCACCGCGCTTGTCCGGTGTGATGAAGTACGCCTTGTCGTAATAGACCGGGTCTATTGAGCGGTCCGGCAGAAAGGCCAGAATCTCAACGATGTGACTCGGGCTTTCTTCGAGCGCCTTCAGTTCGTCCTTCGTGAAAACAACGAACTTCTCTTTCTCGAACTCGTAGCCTTTCTGCATCTCGGCGCGCTCGACCACCTTCCCGGTGGCTTTCGACACATATTGTTGCTGGACGCGCGAGCCGTCCGGGGCAAGGAGGTTGAAGCTGATGGTCTCGGACGCCGACGTCGCGGAATGCAGGCGCACGGGAATGGACACCAGTCCAAACGATAGTGAAAGCGATGCGATCGAACGGGCAGCCATGAACGTCTCCTGATGTCAGAAGAAAGGAGGCGATCTGCGCCTCGGGGCCGATGCAAAGAGATTAGCACTCGTTCTTACGCCGGCGGTGACGACAAACAGCAGGTGACGTTCCAGCCGCGGACAGGCGCGAGGTTTGCTTCAGGGTCACCATCTTTCACGTAAAAAGGAGGATCCAGATGGCAGACCAGCACAAGCCCGGCCAGATCGTTAAGACGTCAGGCATTTATAAGGTCGTGAAGGAGGGCGGTAACGGGCCGGAATTCGAGGTCACGTGTGTTGAAGGCGAGCACTTCCCGCCGACGCGCTCCGGCAAGGGCGCGCATTACGAGCTCGTTCACGGTGCGACGCATTCGCACAAGCACAGCGAGCTCGGCAGCGGCGACAAGTAACTTCCTGCTGGCGCGTAACTGGGCGTCGCCTCGATTTGACATCGGGGCGACCCGGTGGCACCGCTGGCATGCAATTGCGTACGCAATGTTAGCGAGAGGTCGGTATCGTGGGTAGACCGCAGACAGGCTTGGCAATTTCCACTTCGGTACTCTTGCTGGCTGGCTGTGCGATGGGCGCCGCGCCGTACACCGGCCGACACCTTAGCCAAACGGAGTGCCGCGGCCTTGCCTCGCTCAGGGCCAATACGCCGCCGACGATGGCGGAGCGCCAAAGCGAACTGAGCGCCCTGAGGAAGGCGGGCTATGACCCGTCGCTTTGGGATGACCCCTACTATCCAGACGATCTGCAGGCCGCACAGCGGCTCGTCGACTACTGGTATGCGTCGGAATGCCAGCAGCCGTAGCTAAAGGCGAGGGTGCGTGCGTATCTGGCGGGCGTGAACTATAACGGGAAGGTCACGTCCGGAGGTCGTTATGTGGATATGCAACGGGTGTCAAATGCTGACGACGCTGCAAGTGGCGGAGCCAAGTATGGACGACGAAGGGCTCTACTTCACCTGCCCGGTTTGTCACCGTCGCAACCCGCTGGTAGCCCTACCACGCAAAGATCCCGACGATCCCCTGGAGCTGGAGCAGATTCGCGAGTAGATGAGGTTCGAGAGTTAGCCTATCCGGTCGCCGCGGTACTCGGCTATAGATGGCCGAAGTGAGTCGGCCTCTGAGGCGCAGCGCGGCCACGAACGGTCCGTCACAGTCAGCTGGCGAACGTCTGCCGATGAGCAATGAGTTGCCATTTGACGAAGCAACGGCGACCGACGATTTGTCGGACGAGCCAGCTTCATTTTCAAACGCTGTTTCGGCAGTGGGCAGCAGGCAGTTCGTACCACACCTGGAGAATTCCCGGCGCGATTCATCGATCAGTTAAATCGAGTAACACCTGTAATCCAGCATGAAATCTTCTTCTCCATAACTCGGACTAGACTGGTCCGGTCTGGTCTGGCCTTTCCCCAGCAGCGCTTTGTATTTCTCCCCGCTTGCCCGGCACCCCCAACGTTGGTTCAATTTTTTGAGCCAGCGTACCCAGCGGTAAAACGGCTGCCCGCTGCAAGCGGTTGCGAACCGCACGTATATTGAAGGAGACGTAGTTGAAAGCACGTCCGACAGCCCGTAGTGCCGGTGCGCTCACGCACGTTATTGCCGTGAGTGCGGCGGTGGGTGCAGCCATGATGTCGATCGGACCGACGGCTTTTGCGCAAGCCAGTTCACCCGTTAGTAGCAGTGTGTTCATCCACCGGTCGTTCGACACGGGCAATAGCGCGGTCAATGAAAACTTTCAATACATCGCGCATCCGCCAATGCACCCGGTGGCGGCGAGCGAGCCCACCGTGGCACGCGGCGGGCACCGAGGCCGTCGCGGGCAAACGGGAACAACGGGCAGCGGCACGAACGACGCAGGGGCAGCTCCGCTACCGCAGATGCCGACGGACGCATCATCCAACGCGTCGGTGTCGCAATAGGGCCTTTTCATCAGATCAGGCCGGGCACCGTGCCTGGCGATCGATCTTGGGCTATTCTCGAGTGAGATACCCGATGATGAAGAGGTGGTTGAGGGGCAACTGCGAATGTTTAGCGTCCAGCCGGGTTGTGGGTTCGACGACGCATTGTCCTCAGAAGAGTCTCCCTGGCGGCGGGCATAGAGCGGGGGCATTGGCGCTGTTATCGTGAATCGCTCGCGCCGGCGTCGACCCGAGCTAACCGTCGCACTCTTTCATCCGACGCTCAAGCTCGGCAATATCCTTCAAAGCTGCGAGGTATCCATCACTGCGGGTCCGCTGGGTATTCCGCAGCCAGCGGTCGAGGCGTTCTAATAGGAGAGTGAAAAGCATACGCATACCCGGTTCGTTCGACCTGAACCGCTCAAGCACTGGTGCCCCCATCGACCTTCAGACTGGTGCCCGTTACGAACGCCGCATCGGGGCTTGCCAGCCAGGCGACAAGTCCCGCAATATCGTCGCCTGATCCGTACCGGCCCAGTGCAATTGAGCCCCGGATCTGGTCGGCCATCGGACCGTTGGCCGGGTTCATCACCGTATCGATCCGTCCGGGCTGGACGTTATTGATCGTAATTTCCCGACTGCCAAGATCCCTTGCCAGCGCACGCGTCATGCTGGTTACCGCACCTTTCGTCGCGGCGTAGACGGACACGCCCGGAATCGGCATGTAGTCGCTGCTGATGCTACCGATATTGATGATCCTCCCGCCTCTTTCCATGAAGCGGAGCGATTCCTGAATGGCAACAAGCAGGCTCCTGACGTTGATGGCCAGCATCCGGTCGATGTCTTCCAGTGGGAAGTCGTCGATCAGGCCACGGCGGAACATCGCGGCGTTGTTTACGAGAATATCCAGTCCCCCGAAGCGTTTCGAGGTCGAACCGACCGCGGCTTTTACCGCGTCCGCGTCGGCACAATCCGCGCGAATTGCCCCGCCCCGTCCCCCGGCGCGTTCGATGTCCTCGATGACGCGATCCGCATCGGCACTCGAATTCGAATAGGTTATCGACACGGCCGCGCCTTCGCTTGCGAGCCGTCTTGCAATGGCCGCGCCTATCCCGCGCGAGCCCCCGGTCACGAGCGCCACTTTGCCAGCCAGTTGTCCATTAGAAAAAGTCACGTTTGCTCCTTTCAATTGCATTCTCTGCTCGTTTCAGATCGGCCGCGCTTGCCTCGTATATAAGCAGGCGGGAAGCATGTGCGAGCGCCGCAATACCGAACCCGGCAACGCCGCGCTGCTGCGACAGGACACGACTGTCGTGTGAGAAATTTTAGGTAGTTTGCGCCGATCGTACGTGCCAAAATGAGCCAATGAATCAACCGTATGTGGCAACATTAGGCACATTTGCGCGTTTATTTGAGACGATGAGCCAATGAAATTGGACCGGATCGACATTGACACGCAATGCGACCTGGTACCCTGAGCAGTCTGCTCCCGGGTAGTTCCGGTGCAATCGGATATTTACTCTCCGCCCTCGCGAACCGGTAGCACGGTCTTGTACTGAACGCGCCGCAAGGTGATCGACGTGATGACGTCGCGAACACCATCGATGGTCGCGAGCCGTGTCATCACGAAACGCTCGATTCCCGCCATGTCGCTGGCCACCAGCCGCACGATGTAATCGAACGCGCCCGTCATCAGATAGCACTCCATCACCTCCTCGCAACCCAGCAGGGCGCGCTCGAAAGCAGCCAGCTTTGCCGCGGATTTTTCAATTGCGACGCCCTGTGTCAATTGACACGCTGCTCCAATTCGATTCGACAAGATGCTGCCGACCGGAGCGCCCCCAGCGTCCGCTTCGCCCGACGGAGCGGACTTTGGCGACGTTCCGCTGAGGGGCGGGAGTGGGTCGCATGCTGCCGCTTGCGGCCTTGCGAGGTTCGCGAGCGGCAGCGCCATTGTCGGGTCGTCGCAACTGGCGTTGGCCGCGCTCGGGTTCAGCATGAGGAACATCGTCTGCCCACGGTCGGCGAAGGCTGCCCGCCGGCTCGCGGTATCGGTAAGTGCCGAAATGGCTGATGGTTGCGCTCATACTAGGATTTCCCCAACAAGGGAGGAAAAGCAATGACAGTGCACGCTATAACGGCGGTTCGGATGGACGGGAATTCGCAAAGGGTCACACATGTGCTTTGGGGGCAGGTGTCCGTGAGCGGAGAACAATTTGAGGTCGCGCCGCACGCATCGCCTGTAATTGAAGTGGTAGACGCGCTGGCCAAGGGCGACACTGTCGTAACAGTCTTTCCGCTTGATGGGCAGCGCGTCGCTGGTCCAGAGGTCCGACCCGTCGTGGACGAGGCCGGACGCGAAGGCATCGAAATGGTGGTCGGTGATTCCGATGCGGGCCGAACGCTCGCGGACCTGCCACGGCTTGATCGCGAATAGAGCGCTCATCGGGTCGGCTCTATCGGGCGAAATTTAACCACCTGCACCCACGGATCGACGCCGAGAACTTGGCCCAAGGCTCGCGCACATCAAGGCCGGCCGTCTGGCTTGTCAAAAGGGCAGGTGATGCGCTTCGTGTCCAGCTCGGACATGGGCATCGTCTGAACACGCGGGTGGGCTTGTCATCGCGCCGATGGATTGGCTCCGGCGAACTACTTGCTTATGGTGTTTCCGTTGCCACTTGACGTTAGATCCGCGCGGCCATTGATATTCGTCCTATGGCATGACGTTTTTCGCCAAGGTTATGCACCGAAAAAGTGGATGAGCCTGTGGATAACCGCCGGCGAATCCCACGCAAGTCCATGATCTTGCGGGATTTCGCTGCGTCGCATCACGGGAAGGCACGCCGGACAAGGCGTCGACGCACTCGAGCCGCATAGGCGCACGTGTTGCTTGGTCTGGTCGACAGGCAGGGCAGGGCGGCGCAGCGACAT
>NZ_JARESU010000215.1:0-9621 GCF_046027075.1 Paraburkholderia sp. RL18-085-BIA-A
AAAGCTGCTGGACATCGTGAAGATGTAAAGCGGCCACATCGCGAGTGAACGCACGGCAACTCGGCGACATAAGTCGCTGGGTTGCCGTCGGCATGCCAGCGTGCTCGCGCGTCAGCGACGTCGTTCTTGTTACCAGTCACGAACACCATGCCCGGCTTTGCCTGTCATGCCCAATGGGCGGCACCTGCGTCATGGCTGGCGCCCACCATGCGGCTGGTCCGCCTTGGCGTCTTAGCAGTAGCGAGCCCGAAGACGAGGCAACCGCGTTCGTAGGTCAGTGGGATCGGGGACGCTCTTTATCTTGCTTTTGCCCCCGCCAGGTCGATATTGACGCGGCGGGAAGAGCCGTAGCAGAAGGGCCGTTGATCGCGGCGCATTGGGCACCGACCGTCTCGTGTGCGCGCGGGAACGGACGGTCGAAAACGCTGCGTGAGAGGCGGAAATGGGTCGGTCACGGTCCGCCGTTGCCGGCAGTAACACTCGTCGGTGTATAGAACAACAATTGGGAAGATCAGGGACAGCGGAACGGTAAGATTTTGATGGCGATACTCGGCGCAAACGCGATCTAACCGTAATCACGTCACAGACGGCAATCGGCCATCGTTCCACCCAGCAAGCGGCCATTCAATTCGCGAGGATGAACGTTGCTTCATCGGCCGAAGCGGACCCCCGCCCAGGAGTAAAGAAGCCCAACCGCGTATGGCAGCTTTTGCTCATTCCAAATGGTACTCTCGACCCCGACGCGGTCGACCGCAGTATCGAACCGACCATCTGCGTAGCACCGGCGACGAGGCTAAGAACTCTGATTTCTCCGGGTAGACCATGCGGCACACCATATCCCGGATGACCTACTGCCCAACCCTCGCAGCGGGGCAGCCTCTTAGTATTCGGTCATACGATCTACGATATTTTGAAGCGGCCGGCCGGTAAGGTGTTGCTGCAAATTGGCGAAAAGCAATCGCATCGTTTCCGTCATGTAAGTGGTTGGGTCGTCCGCGCCTACATGTGGATTGATAATCAGGTTCGGGCAGGCCCAAAGCTCCGACGATGAGGGCAACGGCTCTTGCGGCAACACGTCCAATATCGCGCCGCTTAGCCTGCCATTCCTTAGCAAGTCGACGAGCGCGCCGTGATCCAGAACGTCCGCTCGCCCAATATTCAACAATGCTGCCGATTGCTTCGTCGCTTCCAAAACTGACCGACTAACGAGGTTCCGCGTACCGGAAGTCAAGGGCGTAGCGATCACGATGAAGTCAGCTAATTCGACCGCCTCGTGTAGTTGACCCGGCAAATAAACTTGCTCGACGCCAGGTACACTCATGCCCGAACGCCGTACGCCAAAGACTTTCATGCCGAGTGTGTGGCCAGCCGCCACTGCTGCCTGTCCCATGTCACCAAGCCCAATGACCAGGAGCGATTTTCCTCGAATGAGCGGTGTGAAAACCTGCTCCCATTGCACCCGCTGCTGGTGCCACACTATTTCCGGGAGGCGCGCGTTGAGTGCGAGCAACGACATGATCGTGAATTCGCGTGCCTTCTCTACGTGTACCCCGCTGTTGTTGACTAGCTGGACGTTCGCCGGCAGCCAGTTCAACGGCATGACGTCTTCCACGCCTGCATCGATCAGGTGAATGAATCGTAGATTGGGCGCGGCCGCAGCCAGATCACCGCGCGGAAACCGCGGATCGCAAATGACGCCCGACGATGTAACGAGCACTGTCGCAGTCGATAAGCTGCCCGCGAAGTCTTCCAGATCGCTACCGACGGTGAACCGCACTTCGCCCGGCAGCGCGGCATTGCTCGAGCGCGCGGCGTCGACGAGTTCAGGCGTAAGCCAGAACGGACGGGGCTTGGAGGTCGTATTTTCCAGGTGGACGTGCATCTATCGTATTCCTTCTATTGAGCGGTCCGCACCATAAACCTTCCTGGTTGACGGCGCGCGGCCGCGAGAACAGGCAATCGCGTTACGAGCCGTGCTCATTGCGTCAGTCTGTCGTAAATCCACTGCGCGCTCGAAAGCAGGCGGTGGTCGTCGCCCCAGCGGCCGACTAGCTGCAGTCCCACTGGGAGCCCGTTGCTGCCACGCGTGAACGGCAAATGCACGCAGGGCAGTCCTAGCAAAGTCCAGCCGCGGCAAAACAGCGGATCGCCGGTTGCGTCGACGCCAACTGGCGCTTCACCTGCAGCACTGGGCGCGAGCAGCACGTCAAACCGGTCGAACAGGGTGTCAATGCGATGCCTTGCGCGTTCGGTACGCACGAGGTTCGCCGCGTGTATGCCACCGGAAATCACGCTGCCGCTGTCCAGTTGAGCCTGCAATTGAAGGCTAAGCTGATCCCGGTGATGCAGCCGCTCAACGCTTAGTGCACGGAACATTTCGAATGCCATGACTTCCTTTTGCAACGCTACCAGATCCGGCACATCGTCCGGTAGCGCGACGTCTGCAAGCGCTGGCGCAACATGCGTTAGTGCGGCAGTCGCCGTGTCCCACGCACGTTGCGTGTCCGCTTCCGCATAGGCCCACTCAGGCGTCCGGCACAGGCCAATGCGTGGTGCGGCTGATTCGTCCGGACTGGTACTGAGCCGCGCGTCGCCGGTGAGCACAGCACCGAGCAGTGCCACGTCGCGCACGCAACGTCCAAATCCTCCCGGCGTATCGAGCGCCTCCGAGATGCTCTTGATGCCAGCACGGGGAACGCGCCCAGAACTCGGCTTATAGCCGACTACGCCGCAATACGCGGCCGGCCGGATGACCGAGCCGGCCGTCTGAGTACCCAGCGCCAGCGGAAGCATGCTGTCAGCAACCGCCGCTGCGGAGCCGCTCGACGATCCGCCTGGCGTGCGCGTCAAGTCATGTGGGTTACGGGTGGCCCCGGGATAAAAATAGGCGAATTCGGTCGTGACTGTCTTTCCCATCACCAAAGCGCCAGCCTCGCGGCACAGAGCGACGGAAGCCGCGTCTGCCCTCGGGCGGTGCGCGCCGTAGACCGGCGAGCCGTAGCTGGTAGGGAAATCGATGGTGTCGAACAGGTCCTTCACACCGATCGGCAGCCCGTGCAGCAGCCCACGCACGGGGCCCTTATCGAGGGCGTTTGCCTGCACTAGCGCGTGAGCGCGATCGAGATGCGCAAAGGCGTGTACTTCGTCGTCGCGTTCCGTGATCCGGTCAAGGCATGCATGCAGCAAATCGACCGCGCGAAGTTCGCGTTTCGCTATCAGGCGTGCAGCTTGCCATGCGTCCAGTTCATTGAGTTTCGGAGAGTTCATGCCTCAAGTTCCCGCACGCTTGGCTGCGATCGTCGGTAAGACATGGCGAAGAAATCCGCGGCTTGTCCCCGATTATTTTTTGATACGTAGTACAGATAGATCATCTTTTAGCTTACGATTTTGTCATTCGAGTGATAAACGAGTCCGGACCGGCCGCCGGCCTGCTTGCCCGAACTCGTCCGCACGGCCGTGAGATTATGTCACCCGTCTATGCCGGCTGCGGAGCGGCGTCCCATATCATCACGCGTACAGGCGTCGGGTTGAAGTCATTGCTAGGGTTGTTGATCTGCGGACAATTGGAGAACACACAAAGCAGATCCATCTCTGCAACCAGATCAATGTAGCTTCCCGGTGGCGATATGCCGTCGAGTACGGCGAAATTGCCGGCGTCGTCGATCGGCACGTTCATGAAGAAGTTCACGTTGGGCGCGATGTCCCGCTTGCCCATCCCATACCGCCCGAGCTCCAGCACAAAGTTCTCCCTGCATGCGTGCTGATAGCGGGTTGCTTCGCCAAACCGGACCACGTTGCTCTCGCATGAACAACAACCTGCCAGCGTGTCATGCCGGCCCGAACTGTCTTCGACCACCTGCGCCATCACGGCACCCTGGTTGGATACGAGCCGTGTTCCGAGTCCTATGTAAGCCGATCCCTGTTCGCGCACCGTGTCCTGTGCGCTGTAGCGTTGCGCGGTGTCCGCGGCGCTGTAAAACAGGGCATCGACTGCTTGCTGTCCCTCAACGTCGATAAGGCGCAGCTTCTGTCCGCGACGCAACACGTGGGACCACGGCGAGCGGGCGGGTATGACCACGTCGAGCACGAGGTCTGTAAAAGCGGACGTTCCCATCATGACCTGCTCCCGCGGCGGATGTGCCGCTCAGTTTGCTCGAATGCACGTTCGACTTCTCTGCAGGCATGGCGACAGGAGTCGCCGGACCCTAGTTGAGGTGTGACAAACTGGATCACATCAACATGCGCAGGCACTGCTTGCACAGCCGGATCAAGCGGATGGCCGGCGTTGGACAACACGACGAGGAGATCCATTTCCGCGCGAACGTCGACAAAATCTCCCGGTGTCCGCCGCTCGGGGTGCCAGACGAACCGGCCGTCGGCGGCGATCGCCACTGGTGCGAAAAAGTTGATGCAGGCCGGCACGTCGCGACGCGCCAAGCCAAGCTTTGCCGCGGCCAGGAAGAAGTTATCGCGGGAGTTCCTCGCCGCCGAGTGCCCGAGTGCCTTCTCCATCGATTCTTTCGTGGTTGGCCCGACGAGCGGGTCGTGGGCGCCGGAGGTGTCTTCCACAATGGAGAACGCTACCCGTCCCATTTCCGTATAAATCACGCGACCCTTGCGCAGCCCGGTGCTCCACTGGACTTTCATCGTGTCCGCGGTATTCAGGCGTTCAGAGGGATCCGTTTCGCACCACGCCACCATCGAAACAGCAGAGGTGCCCGCCGTGTTCACAATGCGCAGCGCTTCGCCACGCGCCAGACGTGTGGTCCAGTACCAGCCGCCCGGCACGTGTTCGCGGTGCAGGACGGCATCGTCATGCTCTGGTTGATCGCGTACGGTAAGCGGCGGTAGCGCTTGCGCCGACGCGCCTTGCCCTTCGGCACGAAGTGCCTCGTAGCGGGCTCGATGCGCTTCGCGCTCGGCCATTGGGGTATTCGAATGGATAGTCATGCCAGCAGTTCTGTATATGTCATCGCTCGGAATCCTAGCGTGGTGGTTTAGCAGTGCTCGTGGTCAACTGGATGCCAACGAACGGTCGGATGCAGCGGAATAGCGCTGCAGAAATTGGCGTGCGCGCTCCGTGGCCGGAGCGGAGAAGAAAACGTCAGGCGCCGCGCTTTCGACAATCCCGCCTCGATCCATAAAGGCAATGCGGCTTGCGGCGTCCCTTGCAAAAGCCATTTCGTGGGTAACGACGACCATGGTCATACCCTCGCTTGCGAGATCCCGCATGACGGCAAGCACTTCGCCGACGAGTTCGGGATCGAGCGCACTGGTCGGTTCATCGAAGAGCAGCAGTTCCGGTTTCATGGCCAGCGCTCTTGCGATTCCAATCCGTTGCTTTTGACCGCCCGAAAGACGCGCTGGAAACGCGTCTCTCTTCTCATACATTCCAACGCGGCGCAAGAGTGCTTCTGCTTCCTCGCGCACCACGTCTTTAGGGCGGCGCTGCACGTGCACCGGCGCCTCCATCACATTTTGCAAAACGGTCAGATGAGGCCACAGCGCGAAATGCTGAAACACCATGCCGATGCGCATGCGCATCCTCGCGAGATCGCGGTCGCTCATGACGACGCCGGCATTTGAGACGCCGACCTGTTCTCCCTTCAGCAGAATGCGCCCCTGGTCTGGACGCTCAAGCCAGTTAGCGCAGCGCAGCAGCGTCGATTTTCCTGAACCGGATGGTCCTAAGAGGCAGACCGTCTCTCCCGCGGCAACGCTAAAGCTGACGTTGTCGAGCACCTGCAAGGATCCAAAGCTCTTCGAGAGTCCAATAATGTTCAGAACCGCCTGGGAATCGTCCATTTTTGTAGGGTAGTGCATCATATTCATCGGCGCGCCTCCGCCATCCGGCCCAGGACGGATACAAAGGCTTCGACTACCAGGCAGAGCGCCCAATACAGCAACATGGCCGTGATAAAGGCCGCAAATGGGACGAAATACTGCGACTGAATGGCGCTCGCCGCGTTGGTGAGTTCCGGTAGCGCAATGATCGTCAGAAATGCGCTGTCCTTGACGATTTGAATGATCTGATTGCCTATTACCGGCGCCGCGTTCATAGCGAGCGGCGGCATCACGATGCGGTGAAAGAGGCGCAGGCCGCTATATCCGAACGCATGGCCCGCTTCGATTGGGTCGCGCGGCAGAGAGAGCCAGGCCGACCCTATAATTTCGGCCATGTAGGCGGAGTGGTAGACAATCAATGCCAGCACCCCTGCGCCCCAGTTGTCGAAACGCAGTCCGAGCGAAGGCAGGCCGTAGTAGACAATGTAGGCAAATAGAAGGAACGGCGTGCAGCGTGCGACGTCCATCAAGAAGCGGACAATATGGCCAGCGACGCGCGCGCGGCGAACGAGGACCGTTGAAACCAGCGCACCGATCAGGAGCGCACTCAATGCCGCCGACACCGACAAAATGACGGTGTTCGCAAGGCCAGACAAAAGCAGATCGCGGTGTAACCAGACAATGCCGAAATCGTGGATCACGCTGATGCCTCCAGGCGAGCCTGCCTGCGCTCAATCCAGCGCTGAACGCTGACGAGCGCGAAGATGATCGGTATGTAAATCGCCAGGGCGACGTAGAACGGCGGCAAGGGCTGATAGGTGTCCGCGCCGATGCGAACCGCAGCCCGTGTGATATCGACCACACCCACAATGGCAAGCACCGGCGTGACCTTGATCAATTGCGACATCTCGTTGACCAGCGCGGGGAGGCTTGTGCGTGCGATCTGCGGGAGCACAATGCGGCGAAGACACATGCTTCGCCGCATTCCCACTGCCCGCGCAGCCTCCAGTTGTTCCCGCGGAAAGGCAAGGAGTGCCGAGCGCCAGATCTCGCAATAGAAAGCTGAGGTATTCATCGTGAGCGCAAGCACTCCGGCGGCAATCGGACCGATTTCAATGCCCATATTGGGCAATCCGTAGAACAGCAGCAGCAGCAGGGTGACCAACGGTGACGCCCGCAGCAGACTCACGTAAACGGCGACAAAGCGGGCAACGGCCGGTACGCGTCCCCAGCGCAGCAAGGCCATACCGAGTCCAATAGGCAGGCCCAGGGCAATGCCAGCAACCGACAGCAGGAGCGTGGTAAGCGCCCCGCTAAAAATCGACAGTACGTCGGAGTAACTCATTCGCGCTCAGTATTCAGGGGTGAACGTCACCGGTAGGTTGAATGATTGACCGAACCATTTCTTCTGCAGGGTCGCCACCGTGCCGTTTGCCTTTTCCTTGGCGATGAACTGGTTGACGTACGCGAGCAGGTCGGCATTGCCCTTTTGCACAGACCACGCCGCCATCGACTGAGCGGCTACAGGTTGTCCCAGCGCGAAGACGCCGGGTTTCTGATTGACGAGCGTCGTGAGGTTGATGATCGTATTCACGACGTAATCAGTGCGGCCCAATGCCAGGTCCTGGTATGCCTCGGGATACGAGGTGTACTGCACGATCTTGCCCATCTTGCCGCCGCTCTTCTCGATCTGTGCCTGCAGTTGAGACAGGTGAGCGAGTTGCGCGCTGCCGGCCTGAACGCCGACTGTTTTGCCGCTCAGGTCCATGATCGACTTGATCGAGTCGTCGTTCTTTCGCTTGACGTAGTAGTCGGTCGCGTCTGCAATCGGGCTCGCGAAGTCGAGCGATTGCATCCGGTCCTTCGTCATTGTTGCCCCGGTGATCGCGATGTCGTATTTACCCGTCGCGACGCCGGCGAGGATGCCGGTGAAGGGCAAAATTTCATGACGGATCTCGAAGGGCGCGTACTTCCGCATCGCATCGACCATTTCATTGTCGAAGCCAGTGGGCTTGCCGTCCTTGACGAATTCAAAGGGCCGGTAGTCGTCTTCGGTGGCCACGACAATGTAGCCGCGCTTTTTGATTTCCTCGAGGGACGCCGCGTGCGCAGTGCCGATGGTTGCCCACGCAACCAGGGGAAGCAACATGGCGGCGAGGGCGCGGCGTCGGGCAGCTAAGGCCTTTGAAAGCTTGGTCATCTTCAGATCCTGAAAGGTTGGCAAAAGTCGAGGCGGCGGTTTAGCGCACGAACGGACAGCTAGTTGAAATCACCTGAAGCAAAGACGGCACGCAGGCAGCACATCGGTGCGCACTGAAATTCGGCTCGCCGATAAGAAAAGTATTGAGAATCAAAATTGGAGGGTCCAATATATTGCACACGCATATTTGATACGCGGAACATATCAGTGACCGACATACGACAGCTACGCCAGTTCGTCGCCGTTGCGGAGGAATTGCATTTTCGACGCGCAGCCGAGCGGCTCCACATGACTCAACCTCCTCTTACGCAGGCTATGCACAGCCTTGAGGCGTCTCTCGAGGTGGCGTTGTTTGACCGCACCCGCAAAGCGTGACGTTGACGCCAGGCGGCGAAGCACTACTTGCCTATGCACGGCAACTGATTCGCGCTTCAGACGAATTGCCGAGGATCGTCAAGGCGGCGGCGGAAGGACAGACCGGCCGTCTGCGCGTTGCCTTCGCGTCAACGGTGGCCTATGGCAGGATGCCCGGCTGGGTCAGTGGTTTCCGGCACGCGAACCCGGACGTTCTGCTGGAGCTTCGCGAGGCAACGCTCGATGTGCAGCTCGAGGCGATTGGCGCAGACCAAGTGGATGCCGGCTTTGTCCTGCACGCTATGGGCGCTGCGCCAGTCGGACTTTCGGCGCTAACTTTGCTGGTCGAGCCGTTTCTCGTTGCGCTTCCAGTCAATCACCGGCTTGCGAACCGCCAACCGGTGTCGTTCGCAGACATTGCGTCGGACCCGATTGTTCTCTTTCCCCGCCAAATCATGCCGTCGCTCTTCGATGCACTGCTGTCGTACTACCACGTGAAGGGGATCACCCCTCATATCGCGCAGGAGGCTATCGAGATGCAGACTATCGTGAGCCTCGTCGCGGCGGGGATGGGCATTGCATGGGTGCCCCAGGTCTTCGCGCGTTTCGCCCGCCCCGGCGTGGCATACCAGCAGGTGGAAGATATGCCGGTTGTGATCGAAACGAGTCTGATCTGGAATAGCTGCGAGAGTCCAATCGTCGACCGATTTGTAAACCATATTAAAAGTTGTCCTAATTTCTGGCCACCTGTCTTCGATCCGATCGTATAGTTAAACAATGATTCCCGGATTGCCTGAAGGATCGGGGATGTCGACGAACATACACCACCGCTACTTATTCCAAAGCGCGTTTGATCCGGCGTCGCTTGCGAAAGCTAACGGAGGTATCGACGGCACATTTGAACGGCATAGCCGAGTTCACCTCCGCTTTGGGAACACCTGGTGAAACCAGTGGCTCGGTATTTGCCGTATGCAACGTTTCGGCAACCGGGCGCCGGCTTATATGAATGCACATTGCGCGTTCCCAACCGGTCGGGTCCGGGCATTAAAATTTCCCGCATGCAGTCATTCGCGGCACTCTTAGCGGTAGTTCTGTGAATGTCCGCCCCGGTAACACGCCGAACAAGATCGTGGGCTGAACGTCCCTTAACTGAGGATTGTGTTGAAAAAGTCGCCCGATATGGAGATTGTTGGGTATCCTGGAAGACATCGATCGACGGGAGTGATTCGTCATGATGGGTCAACTGGGCAGCGGACAGGACAAGCTCTTCTACTGGTTTTGTC
>NZ_JARESU010000216.1:0-9551 GCF_046027075.1 Paraburkholderia sp. RL18-085-BIA-A
CGCGATCAAATTGGCAGCATGACCGCCCCGGACGTTCCACTTATAAACTCGATCTGACTGTCCGAACCAGCGGCGCCACCTCTTTCCGATTTTGATTTGCGCTCCATATCCATTTCCATGTGATTTCTATCAATATTGCTATTAAGCCGGGCGGTGCAGCACCTCCTCAGACCGCCGACCAGGAGCGAAGACTGCCTCGACGAATCTGTCGAGCGGAGACACCGCCGTGAAACCCGCAAGTCCGGTCATACCCATCACACCCCTCGTCACGACTTCAGCCGAGTCGCCTCAAGCGCCGGATGTCAACGCGCTGGTGTCATATCTGGAGCACGACGCTCAACCCATGATCGTGCTCGATCCCGAATACCACATCCTTGCCCCAAACACCGCTTATCGACGTCAGTCGGGATTGCCAGCCAGCCCGTACGGTGTCGGTTCTAGCAGACCAGTCGCTGGAATGGACATCGCACCCGGTATCGGTATCCGTTATTGCATTTCCGATGACGTCACCACAGATCTCATCTCCAACGTTTAGGCGGCTAACGTATGATGCCCGAGACCGAGCTCGCCAGCTTTAGTTGTATATGCAAATAACTAACTTGCTCTTCACTAGAGAGGAGTATGCATGTCATCGGGGGCCTTTCGCCTCCGGTGAGCCGGCAACCAACGCTTTGTCGCGTGCAATAACTTCCGGTATGTGAACACGCAGGAAGTCGACCCAAGTTCTCGTTTTCGCATCGATGAACTTCCGCGAATGGTAAAGCGCGTAAATGTTCAACTTTTGCAAGCGATAGCTAGGTAGCACCCGAGCCAGGGTGCCGTCGCACAAGCCCTCAACGGCGGCGTACAATGGCAATGCCCCGATGCCCATGCCCTCCTGAATCGCCCCAATCAACGCTTCAGCGATATTCACCTGAAGTGGGCCACTGACCTCTAGCATTTCGCTGCCATCAGGTCCTTCAAGCAGCCAAGCACGCGCTGGAAAAGCGGGCGTATCAAGAGTCAGACATTGATGCAACATCAGGTCAACCGGTCGCGTCGGAGCACCGTGTGAACGCACATACTCAGGCGATGCGCACAGGAGACTGTACGTCGATCCCAGCAGGTGTGAAACCATCTCCGAGTCAGAAAGCGACGCCGCCGCAATGACGGCTACATCGCTGCCGCCTCCGAAGAGATCCGGAGATCTCTGTGCCATCGTAAGTTCGACCATCACCTCCGGGTATTGGGCACGGTACTTGGCGATCGCCGGCAGCACGTAGTGCCGTCCGAGGCTCGCGAAGCTAAATATCCTCAACATACCGGACGGGTGTTCGTGCGCGCCGCTCGCGTCCTCCTCTGCACTTTCGATTTCGGCGAGGATCTGATGACAGCGCTGCAGATATCGTTCTCCGGCGGGGGTGAGCGCAAGCCGGCGTGTTGACCGATTCAGCAGCCGGGTACGCAGACGGGCTTCAAGATCTGATACTGCGCGAGACATGGCGCCGGTCGTCGAATTTAGCGATTCTGCGGCGGCCGTGAAGCTGCCAGCCTCGACAACACGTGCAAACACCCGCATATTTTGTAGTGTATCCATAGATGTCTTGCAGTTAATACGTATTAACCAAGCGTTCAATCAACGCACCATTCGCAATAACCTAAAATGACGAGTGTACGAAACGCGAGCATTCGATCCGAACGTTCGCGCTGAAGCTTGCTTGTACTGTCAACTTCTATTGATCCGCGAGGCCACTGCGCGGAGAGATGAGAAGCTCAGACGACGCGAAGCCACAGCATCGGGGACGTACCACTGTTTCTCATGGCTCTGAGGATTGAGCACGCTCTCGCTGTTCAGTGTTTGTGTCCGATATGCAGTACAGGCTTACCACCTAGGCCCCAATCAGAAGCGAGCCGCCGCAACGGCCTACCGCGCAAGCGCATGCTGTATCAACCGCACAAGTCGCATTCCATTGAATCCGGATCTGCCTCCCCGGAGACAACGTCCAATCGCACTTGCGCAATCGCGGGGAGTCGATAGCGGCGGATTCAACCGGTGGATAACTCCACCGTTTCGTCGCCTAGTCGAAAACGCACTTTTGGGGTTGCGGAGAGTACTGAGGTATCGGCGGAGACCGTTGACAAACTCTCGCGATGAACTTGAGGTAGTGAGAGCAATGCGACCTTGTCCTGATCTCGCGCCCCCCCAGAGTTCCTTAGATAAATTGTAAACGTAGTGCCATGCCGAGGCGTGCTTTGGACATCAATTGCGCCACCTGAGTCAGTAACAATTGCGTAGACCAATGACAGACCAAGACCCGTTCCCTGTCCGGGATGCTTGGTAGTAAAAAACGGTTCAAAAATACGAGCCATGATCTCCGCATCCATGCCAGTACCACTGTCCTCCACGATCAGGCGCACGTAGTGGCCGGGCTGAAGCGCGCCGTGCGAAAGTGCCCGCGCAACAGCGAAGCTCGCATCCTCTACTGCTACACGCAAGGTGCCGTGTCCGCTTATGGCATGAATCGCGTTACGGCATAAATTCATGACAATCTGATGCAGTTTGGTTGGATCACCTATGACGACAAGAGGTACGTCAGGTGTCTCAGATTCGAGGCGGATGCCGGGGGGCAGCCCTCCCCTGACCAATTCCAAAGTTTCGGCTACGATATGCGCAACATTGACTGGCGCACACTTACCGCATTGACAGCGGCTGTAGCCAAGGATCTGCTCGACCAAATCGCGGCCGCGCGCCGCGGCGGTGAGAACGTTCTTTGAGTAGCGCTTAAGCAATGAGCCCTCGGGCGCATCGTCGAAGATTATTTCACCGTAAGCCATCACGCCCGCGAGAATATTGTTAAAGTCGTGCGCGATACCACCGGCGAACCGTCCGATCGCTTCCATCTTTTCGGCTTGGCGAAGCCGCTGTTCAAGTCGCGTGCGTTCATCCTGTGCCCACTTCTGTTCGGTAACGTCCCTAACCACACCCACAAACTCGAACTTTCCCGAAGTACTATGCATGGCCCGAGCGGTGAGATGGACATGCTTGACCTCGCCATCAGGCATCAGCAGGCGATGCTCAAAATCAAAATCGTTTCTCGCCTTCGTCATGCGGTCCATGGCTTCCAGGACAATTGGGACATCATCCGGGTGTGTTCTCTTCAGAACATGCTCCACCGTAGCTTTTTCCGAGCGGTCATATTCAAAAATGTCGTACGTTTGGTCCGACCATTGAACTTCTTCGGTATGAGGATTCCAGCCAAAGCTTCCGGTGGAGCTTATCCTCTGTCCTTCGGCGAGAAACGCTTCGCTATGTTGCAAATCGGAATACAGCCGCGCATTCTCCAGCGAGATAGCCGCCTGCGAGGCCAGCAACTCCAACACTGCCGTGCGATCTGACGTAAAGACGCACGGAGTCAGGTTATTCTCAAGATACAGAGCGCCGACGAGTTCGGCTTGCTTGACTAGTGGTAGGCAGAGCACAGACCTCGGCCGGCGACGCTGCACATATGCGTCCTCCGAGAACATATGCGGCGTTGCTGCGTCGTCCAGGATCACGCTCTCGCGTTTCCGAACCACGTATTGCAACACCGACTCGGGAAGCTCAGACGGTGCAGCTGTCGAATGCTTCAAATTGACTTCAATCGTGCCCCGCAGTCCAATGGTAGCTTCCGCCACGATCTTCGGCTGGCCACCTCGAAGAAGTATGAGCAGACCGCGCTCCGCCGCCGCATGCTCGGTCGTGATTTTCAGAAGTGTTTTGATTAGCTTGTCATGTTCGATTTCACCCGACACCACCTGTGAAGCCTTGACTACCGTCGCCAGGTCCAGGTGCTCGAAGCGAGTGCCAATTGTCGCCGTCGACGGAAAGGAAACTGTTTGCGCGCGTAATCCGGGATAAAGTTGGTCAAGTTGCTTCACTTTACCGAGGGCGCCCCAACGGAGATAGCAGTATTGCGCGTTGCGCAGATAGGCGTGGGCAATCGTTTCAAAACCGCGCTTTGCATAAAACCGCTCGGCTACTTCATGAGCCACGGCTTCATTCTGTACGAAACCGTGCTCTCGAGCGGATCGAATGGACTGTTCGTACAGCCGCATTGCATCGAGGTCACGCCCTTCGAGGCGGGCGAGTTCCGCCGAAACAAGTGCGTGTTTGTCGCTGAAAGTCGGCGGGTAGTTACTGGCCCATTCTTGCAGTTTATTCTGATGCGTTTTTAGAAGTTCATACCATTCTTTCTGGTCATCACTACAAGCATTCTCAAAAATTGCGGCTACCGTAAGGGCGGTGTAGTAATAGTAATCGAGCAAAGGAATATGAGCAGCCATAGCCCAAATGTAGACCTTCGCATTTTGTGCAGCCTCGAACGCTGCCGCATAGTTGCCTGATAGAAAAAGCGCTTTGAGTTTTAGGAGCCAGTACATGCACAGCGGAGTGCCCGCCCGGCCCTCCGTCAACCGGGCTTCAAACGCATTTTCATCGAACTGGATGTCGCTGAAACTTGACAAACTGGTAGTACGACCTTGCATAGCCGCAATGAAGCGTTGTTGACTCACAATGACGTCCGCGACATTGTTGAAATGCGCTTTTCGGACGAAGTCAAGATTGCGTTCGGACTGAATCCGCACGATGTCGAGCGGATCGTTCCGCAAAAGAAGGTTTGTGATGGTCACCGACATGCTAAAGCACGCAGACGGCAGATCACCGGCCTCGGTCGCTGCGCGATAGGTCACGAGTAAGAGATCAATTGCTGTCGAAATTGGGTGGGTCCACGCGGCTGTAAGTCCCAACGAGTGAAAGGATCTTGCCCTATCAGCGATGAAACCGTGCTTTTCAACGAGGTCGCAGGCGAGCTTGGCGAACCGATACCCTTCGCCGTAGCGACGAAAGACCGGGCCGAGGATAAACCCAAAATAGCCATATCCGTGCGCGGACGGCCCGCAGACCCCGTGGCTCAAGCTTAGGTTAACCATACGGCACAGGAGCAAGCAGTACAAATTTGAATCGGTAAAGTACGCGGGTGTGTTCAGGGTCGAAAGCATAGCCATAGCGGCCGACAGTTGCGGATCGGTCATCAGCGGCAATTCGATCAGATTTTCGATCGGACGCCCATCGAGACTTCGCAATATCGTTTCGTATTCCGCTCGAACCTGATCCCAGGTCGGATGCGAAGGCAGATCGATGCCGAATAGGCTCAGGCACGTGAGCCCGCTGACAACCGCTTGCGGACTCTCGGACTTCACGAGGTGCAACTCGACTTTGAGACGATAGGCTGAAGCCCGGTCAATATTCGATATGCTCCTGGCGAGTAATTCCGCAATAAGCTGCTCGGCCTTTCCGAGATTTCCCGTTAGAAACTCACACTCCGCACGCTCGAGCCATAAATTGAACATTAACTCGTACTGGGTGCCCCAGTCGCTTTCATACATCCGCGCCATTCCAGCCGAAAAATATACGCATGCCGACGCGAAGGCCGTAGACGCCTTTGCCTTCCGTCCTGCAAACAGATTGATTCTTGCCACCTGAGTTTTTTCGTCAGGGTCGGTGAGCGTTGTTGTGCCCCGATTGAACTGGTTCGCAATGTCGAACAAATGCTCGGTGAGTAAGCCCCCAGTCGTCCCATTGAGCAACGCTCGACCGATCCGTGTGTGAATCTGGCGACGGACGTTTTCACCTAGCGACGAATAGGCCGCCTGCTGGACCCGATCGTGTGTGAATGTGCAGATCCTGTCTTCGAGACGGATCAATCCGGCGAGTACGGCCTCCTGGAGTGCCATATTCACCGTCGTTTCGTCCGCGTACCCATGAGCCAGCGACAGGGCGGCGACCCCAACACTGTTACCTAAACAAGCGAGTTGTGTCAGGGCCACCTTCGTCGTAGCGGAAAGACGATGCAACTTTTCGGCCATGAGATCTGCCACGTTCTCGCTGCAACCCATCGCGCGTATTCGGTCCACATTCCATGACCAGGCTCGCGCCATTGGATCGAATGTAAGCAGTTTCTCTTCCGCCAAACTCGCAAAAAACTGGATTGCGAAGAACGGATTACCGCCAGTCTTCTCCTGCAGAAGGTGCGCCAACGTTTCCGCGCGCTCCAACTCGCAATGCAGTGTATCCGCCACCAGCTTCCCCGTATGTGCCAAGCTCAGAGGCGATAGCGCGATCTCATGTACCTTCGCACCAGCGGCGCGGATCGCCTCAAGCATCCGTGTCATCGGGTGGTCGGGGCCAACCTCATTGGCCCTGTAGGCGGCTACGAGCAGAAGGTACTGCACCCCCGAATCAATCATCAGGTGCTGGAGGAGTTCGAGCGTCGCTGAATCCATCCACTGCAAATCGTCGATAAATAGTGTGAGCGGATGTTCCTTGCACGCAAAAATTCCGAGGAAGCGCCGGAATACCCTCTGAAAGCGGCGCTTCGCCTCGAGCGGCGACAGTTCCGGAACGGGTGGGGGTTTAGCTCCGATTACGCACTCAAGGTCAGGAACGAGGCTTACGATAAGCGAACTATTCTGGCCCAGAGCGTCGATCAGCGCCTTGCGCCATGTAGCCAACTGACCCTCATTCAGACTCAGGAGCGGGCGGATAAGCCCCTGGAAAGCCTGGGCGAGCGTGGAATACGGGATGTCGCGCTTGTATTGATCAAATTTGCCGGACGCAAAAAGCCCGTGCCCCGGAGCGAGCACCTTGCGAAGTTGGTGTACGACCGACGACTTGCCAATTCCCGAGTAACCGGACACGAGGGTGAACTCCGGCATACCATTGGCCGCGACACGCTCGAAGGCGGCGACGAGCGAGCCGACCTCGGCCTCCCGGCCATAAAGTCGCTCCGAGATTTCGAGTCGGTCCGACGCATCGTGCTCGCCGAGCGTGAACGGACAGATGCTGCCGTGCAGTTGCCATTCTTTCAGACACCTGCGGAGATCGGCTGCCACGCCCGCAGCGCTCTGGTACCGATCCTCGGTGCTTTTCGCCAGCAACCTCATCACGATCGCCGCTATTGGGACCGGGACTGAGGCGCGTTCAGTCGGTGGCGGCGGTTGCCGCGCGAGGTGGCAATGGATCCACGCCATCGGATCAATCGCGGCAAACGGGAGCGTTCCAGTCAGCATCTCATAGAGGGTAATACCGAGTGAATATAGATCGCTCCGTCTATCCACCGGTCGCTTCATTCGGCCCGTCTGTTCAGGCGCCATGTAGGCGAGCGTTCCAGCGAGCACCTCCGTCGGTTCGTGGACCTGGCTCACTGCAGGCTCTCGAGTCGCGATACCAAATCCTGTAAGGAACGTGCGGCCCCGGTTCACGTCCACGAGCACATTGCCCGGCTTGATATCCTTATGGATGATTCCTCTCTCATGCGCTTGGCGGAGAGATTCGGTGAGCGGAATCGCAATGCGCAAAAACGCCTCAGTCTCCAACGGCTGGCCCAGCATTCCGTCCAAAAGCATACCGCCAGGGTCCGCGAGTACCAATGCAAGCCGATCGTTATAGCGCGATAATGCCAGTGGCCGCGCAGCCCAAGCAGAATCGAGTTCACTCCTGAGTGCATATTCATGCTCAAGACGCTTAAGGCTCGCGAATGACACATCTTCCGCAGTTAGAAGCAGAACTGATCTCAATCCTCGGCCGTTACCTCGATAAAGCGTGAAGTCTCCTTCACGCAGAGGCGAAAATACATACTCTGAAAGCTTGGTTGTCACGGGTTCGTAATCTGGCATGTCTGTACTTCTCAGGCAGGGAGGGCTATAGCCGATGGCATCGGTGCCAGAATGGCAGATCCAATAATGCTTGATGCTATGGGCAGCATGATGACGACGGCAAAGGCATGACGCCCGGTCTGGTGCGGCGTCGACCGAGCCGCAAAAAACAACCGTCCAAACCGACAGGCGGATGATGCCAAAGCCCCTTCCTGCGCTTGTTCGTTTGGGCACGAAGCTTTATCAGTCATCGTCGACACCCCGATTCGCGAACACGATCCGAGCCAATCAGGAGGCCGGCCACCGCTACATACCCATCTCAGCAATCCACACGGTTCGTTAATCGCGCGTCGTCACCTCCGAACAGGTTCCCTCGTTGGCACCGCCGCCGAACGTAGTCGGGGTCGTGCTTACCATCTCGCAATACGCGCCTACCGCCGACATCCTGATAGGTTACCGAAATATTACTAACGGCTACCTGCTAACCTCCCTTAGCAACTCCGCCACCGTCCGAAGCAGATCGTTGCGCTTGAACGGTTTCGCTAGAGCCCTTGCTGCGCCAATCGCGAGAGCCATATCTGCCGCGAGTCCTTTCCCTGCGTCAAAAAGGCCCGATATGGCGATGATTGGCATCGCGGGATGAATCCGCTTTATTTCTGCGATAACTACGGCTCCGCTCGAACCGGGCATGCAAATATCCGTCACAACTAGTGATGGCGCGGCGACCGTGACGGCCATGAGTCCCTCCGTACCATCGATAGCTTTGCGCACACAGTATCCCGCCACTTGCAACCAATCCCCTATCGCTTCGCGCATGATCGGATCGTCTTCGATAACGAGGACCTCTGTAGTTCTTGTAGTATTCATGTGGTGGCGGGCCTTCCGTTGTGGTACTGCCCGGTCCGAGCAGCACTTACGATGGGCAAATTCTACTTATCATCTACCTGCCGTTGAATAATAGGATTGTATGAGGGGCTGGATTTCCCCCCGCATGACCGGACGGCCGCTCGCTTCAGCGTTGCCAGTGTAGACCTTGGCCCGGAGTGTCTGCCCCTTGGGCAAGGTCGCCCCCCTTCGGATGTCTTCGAGGATATCGCGCTCCATCTTCGGACGAGCCACTTCTGCACGCAGCCGCGCCAACCCCATGTGTCCCGGATCTACTGGCTTTGCTCCGGCTCCCGCCAGCTTGCCCTTCCCGGTCGGACCTCACCTAGCGTCTCTTCAACCATACCAATGTGGCCGCCACTGTTGCCATGCTTTGCCCGGCCTTGACCAGCAGCCGCGCCGCTTCCAGCTTGAACTCGAGCGTGTACTGCTCCCGCTTTGCTTTGGCTGTCATCGTATTTTCTTCTTGCGTGAGCTTACCTCTCAGCAACGGCATCGCTTTCCGGGGCAAGCTCAGTCGCCCGCCTGCTCGGCAGTGCTTCTTTCGCGCTTATCCATCCATTTCCTGATCAATATGTCCCTGCAATACTATAAATTCTCCAAAAAATGAAAAATGCGATATCGACTACTCTTACAAACCATTCTGATATGCGCGCAACGAAATACTATACTTTCTCATTCAAATCATCACAGCGTATTGCAGCACACTAATCAAGCAATACGTTAGAAATAGGTTCGCATCGGGCCACCGCGACGAAACTGTTGTGCGGCGAACGACGATGTCTGGACAAAATCCGACACCGAACAGCAACCAGCCCCAGCGGCAAGCGTCATGGATGATCACCACATCGAAACCCCCATCAATCAGGATTCCATATCATTGTCACAAACCCGAAACATTCACCAGTAGCGCCGCACGCATATGTAGAAAACTACAAGTAGATTCCATATGACGTCCTCAACGGAGTTTTCTAACATAATTCCATTAATACATC
>NZ_JARESU010000217.1:0-9431 GCF_046027075.1 Paraburkholderia sp. RL18-085-BIA-A
GAAGCGACGTTCAATCTCGACTGCTAGGCGTCCGCTCGCAAGTGTCGCGCGGACATTCGGGAAATAAGTCAGGTGTGTTAGCGTGGACTCCATCTGCCAGATGGTCGGAATGGGGTAGGAGTTTCTCAATGGCGAGTTCGAATGAATCGAGAAAGGTGTGTATTCGCGACGTTAACGCTGAGCTCATCAGCGTCCGGCGTCATGCGCGGGCGGGATCAATGATTGAACCAGCGGTACTGCAGCGCCACCGAAAAGGTCTGGAAATTGCCCCCGACGCGGGTTACCAATCCCCGGGACCATGCCAGCTTCGCAGACCATTTCCTCGCAAGCGGAATTGACAGCGTGACGCCGTAGCGCACACTAAGTTGCAGATCCTGATCCTCGATACCATTGACGCTCGTCCGGCCGCCCGTGAAATACGTCACATCGGCGGCGAGCCAAAGCCCTGGCTTCCAGTTGTAGCCTGCGTGCCCTTGGAATGTGGGAATCGGAGCCTGGCTGCGCCGCCGTCCCCCGAAAAAATCATCATTGTCGGTATAGATCCACACGCCTATCGTACCCTCGACGAACCAATTGCCAAACGGCTGGGATATCCCAATATCTGGCTTGAACGACCAACGGTTCGCTCCCACGTTGATGAGACGCGACGGTATGTACTGACCAGTCGGCGCTATGACGGTCAAGCTGGCCCCAACGATAGTGGAGGGACTGCGTCGCGCGAATTCTTCCGGTGTTAATGCAGGATCGCCCAGCAGATTCACCGCGAGCCTGAAACGCACGTCGCCCAGCCCGGACCGGTAGGCCTGCTGAGGCACACCCATGACGTCGCCGGTCACGTTCGCGTTGGCGTACGGCATCGATATTGCGACGCTCGCTGTGTGCCCAGCGATTCCGAAGCTGTGCGAATAGCCGAGAGACCATGTATTGATTGTCGCGTGCACGTTCGCAATCGGAAGCGAGGGATCAAACGAGAAACCGCCGCTCGATCGCGCGTAATCCAGCACCACGAAGTTCGTGCCGACGGGAACAGCCGAATAGCTGCGCGGCTCCATTTCCTGCCCACAGCCCAGCGCAGACCAGAGCAGCGCCACGTACGCCACCGCGTGTCGAAAGAGACACACAGCGTGCGAAGTCGCGTTGCGTCCCCGGAGACCGTCAGTCTCGTCTACGCGATTCGAACCAAGCGACGCTCCTGGCGTTTTCATGACCGTCGCCCCTTATCGATCGTCGGCAGGGCGACAGGCGGGCGTCCGTTGCAAGCGCGGCGATGAACGTTATGGCGACCTGACAGGAAATGGGTCGAAGTATCATGGCTCGCCTTCTGGGGCGCCCTGCCAACCCTTCACGATTGCGCACGCCATGCACGCGCATCTTGTCGGTTCACGTCAATGGTGGCGTGAGCGGTCCCTGACGCCAATTGGACTTTGGTCCTATGGGCCACCACACCTGAAACACCATTCGGCGCCGTTGATTTCCATATGGAGTTACATACTCGCCGTCGAGTCGGCGTGTGTCCGCCGAACGGCGCATCGCGGCCCGTCTCGTCCGCTTTTACTAGACTTCGATTGCAGACAAGGTCGACATCCAGGCGCTCCCGAACAGTGGGTGCCTTGCTGAGCGCCAGCAAATGAGTCGGAATGATCTGGCATGCGCGACAACCGCCAGGCCGCCCGCCGTGCGCATATTGGACCAAAGGCCAATGTCTCTATTCCAAACTAACCTGTACGCTACTTCATGGACGAGTGGGGGTCGAGACGACGCGCCCGCGCAAATCAGGAGCCGCGTCATCACTCCCGAAAGCGACGATCCCTGGCCGGCCCGTTTGACCGGCTGGCGAGTGCCCGGGCCTGCGACAGAACGCCCAGCACGAGGACAATGGCAGGAGAACATCAGGCCGCGATGCATGCCGGACTTCTCCTTGCGAGCGGAGAAGGAGGTTAAAAGAGTGAGCCACGTCGAAATCGCTTTGATCGTGTTTGCCTGTGTATTTGGCAGCGCATTGCTTGGCTTGTATGTGCGCACCATCTTGCCAGAGCACCACCTTAGCGACGAATCAACCGGTGTCTTGAAGCTGGCCGTCGGTCTGATAGCCACGATGGCCGCGATAGTGCTTGGCCTGCTGATTTCGTCGGCGAAGAACTCGTTCGATACCGTGAACGGCGAGGTCGTGCGCAATGCCGCCAGCATCCTCCTCCTCGATCGCGTTCTGGCCAAGTATGGCCCGGAAACGAAGGAGGTTCGCGATCTGCTTAAGCAGAGGGTCGGCATGTCGATCCAGATACTAGCTTCCGGCGAACCTGCGCAGATCGCAAAACTTCGTGGCGTCGAGGCAATTAGGCGGGTGGAAAGCCTTCAAGACAAGCTGGAGGAACTGTCGCCGCGCAGCGACGCGCAACGCCAACTGCAGGCACGCGCCATCCAGATTGCGGAAGAGGTGCTGGCTGCGCGCCAGCTTACAATGTTCCAAGCTGTGGTCTCGACCCCCGCACCATTGCTGATATGCCTGGTGTTGTGGCTCTCCATTATCTTTTGTTCGTTTGGCCTGTTCGCTCCCGCCAACGCCACAGTCATTGTTGGGTTGTTTCTGGGCGCGCTGTCCACTTCCGGCGCAATATTTCTGATCCTCGAGATGAACACACCGCTCGATGGGGTGATCAACGTCTCGCTCGCACCCATGCGCGAGGCGCTCGCCATCCTCGGCCAGTAGCGGCGAAAAGTGTCAGGGACGGCAACCGTGACCGTCAGAGAACGTGACCTCGCGCAGCGATCCGGTGCGATCCGCGAACGACCGGATTGACCAAACTTCCGCCAGTCGAGGCGATATCGTGACGGTCGCTTCATGGCCGATCACTGCCTGTCGCCGATCGGCGGCACGCGACCTGAGCGGTCGGTCAGGATCCTCGACAACGAACATTCACATTCGTTAGTGATTTACCTCCCTAAAACTACAGCCGTAGATATAACGAAGCGGGAGGTACGCAGCCGCGTCATCGGTCATGGCATTGCTGGGCGCGACAGAGCCTCGCAATGCTCGCCGCTCGTCGAAACGACTTTGAATGAACGAGGGTTCGAGTCGGTCAAGCTACTACAGTGGGTAAGACGCGACATCAGCCATCCGCGCGAAACCGTGCGTCTGAAGTCGTGCGCCGCTTGATTCAGATCGCGGATGCCTGTCGTCGAGCGGCGCACAGTGATCAGTTCGGCGGCCGCCGTGGCAGATTGTCGATGCGCGGTCCGCAGACTCGGGACTGCCCGAGGCACGCTGCAAGTGCCTGCTCGCCGAACCATTTCTGCGTGTCCAGGTTGTAGTGCACACTCCCGTCGCCGCCGCCTAGCGTACCGCCCTGGAAAATGCCGAAGCCAGGCGGCTGTCCATTCCAGTCAGGCGACTTCGACGCATCGACGAAACTGAAGACGCGAGAGTCCGCTTCGATGAAGCCGCCGAACACCTTTTGCATGGATTCAAGCGCGGCGGGATTATAAGGAGCGATCCCGTTGGTGACGTTGTCGTAAGCAACCGACAACGGCTTCACGATCATCACCGGAAATGTCGAGCCCACCGCCGCAAAGAAACTGCTGAAGAGGTGCGCGTAATTCTGCGGCGCGCGTCGAATCGTCGTCGCATTGCCAGCGGTATTCAGCGGAGCGGCTTCCGCCTCCCACTGGTTCCACTCCAGGCCCAGGATCCGCGGTTTCTTACCGGTCGCGAGAATCTGTTTCAGTCCGAGGTACATCATGCGGCGAGCAAACGGTGCAAGCGCATAGGTCGGCGTCTTGCTTGCATCGAGCATGGGTTGCCAGAGATTAACGCCATGCACCGTCCAGCCGCAGCAGCCGCTGAACGCATCGTCTGCGACGTCCACGCCCTGGCTGCCCCAGCCGATATGAATGATGTACAGATCGGGCAGCGGCTGACCCGCTTTGATCGCCGACTGCCACGCATACGCGGCGAAATTGGCGGCATTGCCGCTGCCGCCGTAGTAGCCCAGATTCATGTCGGACGATGTGCTGTCGGTCCAGTTCACCCACGACACGTGATCGATGGAGGAGATCGGTTGAGTGAACGGCGCACCCGATCCGTCCGCGTTGCCGTTGATGTTTCCCCAGCCGTCGTTCCGGACACCCCATACGTTGGGGGCCGGCATGCCACCGCCGGTCCCGGCACCCGATGCTCCCGTCAACGTCAGATCGGCGGGCAGGCCGTTAAGACCGGCGCTGTTGCTCTGCCCCATCACGAACAGGACCGCTACCTCATCGGGCCGGAATCGCGAGCCTTTGTTCCAGGCAGTCGCCGCGACAGAATTCGACTGGGCCATGGCGTCCGCGGCGACGGCCACCTGCACCGCGCTCGCAGCCAATACGACCGGCAGGACAATCCGCATCAAGAGGTTCTTCATACTTGTCTCCCTGAGTCTTCGATCACTGTTTCACTGGCTGGCTGACCGGCTGGCTCGCCGCCTCACCCAGACCATCGATATCGGGACCGTAGTTGCCTGAAACCATGGAAAACTTGATGGTGTTGGCTACGCCGGCCTTGAGCGGGACCACGACCTGAACACTCGAGAGGATTGGGAAGTCCCAGGTGCCTTCACCCGGAAACTGCACCGCAATCGGCGGGCCGTTGTTGACGCTCACGTTCATCGCGCGAGGCTGACCACCGCCGTCGTCCGCACTGATATAAACCACGGGGACCGCATAGTTGCCATCGGCAGCCGCGACGATTCCGTTGAACTGCAGGCTGGAATCCGAGTTCACGAAATTGCCGACCTTTTCGTGACCGCTGCAGATATTGCATGCCTGTACTGACGCATCCTGAATGATGTTGGTGGGGCTTTCCGCTTCATAGATGACGGGCGGCAACGCGGGCTGCGGAGCGGCGATCAGCGTCACCTTGCCGATTGACGGAGCGCGACCGCCCTTGCCTGGAAGAACGAACGTCAGCTTGTTGCTACCCGGCACGAACGGCATGTAGACCGTGACGGTGCCCTGGGACTGACCAGTGGTGACAGGGAGCTGGATCGTCGTCAGCACGCTCTCGTTCAGAATCAGCGACACTTTAACCGCGGACTTTCCATTGTTCCGGTAAGTGACGTCGATGTACCCGCCCGTGGTTGCATTCACCGTATATCGGGCCACGCCGTCTTCATGCGTCATCGGTTTGGCCACCTGGACCTTCGATGCATCGTCCGTGCCGACGATCGCCAGCATAACGGAGCCACCGGCCGGAACGGCGGGCACCGTGTATCCGGACGTGTGCGAACCGAGATCCTTGTGTGCCCAGATATCCCGAACGTCGGCCGAAGCGGCAGGGTCCAGTCCGAGGTCCTTCCAGTTCACCGTGATCGGTGCGGCGGACCCGGTCGTATTGAGCAGCACCACTGCGCGGCGACCTTGACCGGACAGCAGTTTCGCCCACACTCCCAGACCGTTCTGCGGTACGGCCACGCGGATCGCCTGCATGCCGCGCGGATCCTGATCGACGGCAAGCACCTCCGGATTGGTCAGCGTGTCCATCGTGGCCGCGCTGAGCGGCGTCGTGAGATCGACACCCAGGATAAGCGGTGCGCCGGAAATGGCCCACAAGCTCATGTGCGTCTGGTCCTGAGCGGCAGTCAGACCGAACCCGGCAAGCATCATGTCCGCATCGTTATAAGCGCCCGTATGCTGTGCTTCAGGAAAGAGGTTGCCGTAGAAATTCTGGTTCACGATTCTGGAAAAATCCGGCGTGCTTTGATGGCCCGGCGTGCCCGTGTCGTAAGTGATGTCCTCGGTCGTTCTCCACAGATCCGCGACTTGCCCCCAGTCATACGAGCGGCCCGTCTTGTCGACATGGAAACTGTTCGGATTGATGCTGTAGACGATCGGTCGATTCATCGCGGCGCCTGCACTATTCAGTGCAGCGCGCATCTTCTGGAAACCGGCCACCTGTTCGTCGGTGGTGCCGTCCGGCGAACACCAGTCGTACTTCACGTAGTCGACTTCCCATGACGCAAACGTGTTGGCATCCTGCACCTCATGCCCGAGGCTGCCCATCGGATTGGTATGTCCGGGGTACAGGTTGTTGCGCTGCGCACAGGTTTCGGCGGCGGGCACTTCGTATATCCCGAACTTGAGGCCTCTGGCGTGAACGTAGTCGGCCAGCGCCTTTATTCCGCTGGGAAACTTCACGGGGTCGGCGACCAGGTTGCCTTGCGCATCGCGATTTGGCGCGAACCAGCAGTCGTCGACGTTGATGTAGTTGTAGCCCGCTTTCATCAGCGCGCCATCTTTCTTCAGGCCGCCGGAGATAACGTCCGCGGCCGTCTTCACCAGATCTTCGGTGATGTTGCAGCCGTACGCATTCCACGAGGCCCAGCCCATGGGTGGCAACGCGATCGACGTTTGAGCCTGCGTTTGCGACGAGGCGTCTTGCGATGGTGAAACGTTTGCGGAGTTGGCCGCAGCCTGCATGACGCTCGTGGCGTCGGAGGCACCTCGCTGGTCACCCCCGCAGGCGGACAGACCGAAAACCATCATAACGCTCACGAGAAACAGATACACCTGTGTGCGACCCAGGATCTTCATGATTTTCCTTCGTTGAGAATGAAACTGGGACCTCTGGTCAACTGCTGTGCGGCGTTTTGTTTCGGGCTGCCCGACCCGTAGGAGCTTTACGAAGTCGGCTGCAGGTTGCCGTCGAATCGAGCCGTTCCGTTTTCCCGCATCGTTACCGCACGGGCCACGTTGCCGTATTGCAGTGTCGTTTGTGTTCCGCCGACGCTGGTGAGCTTGACGGACGACAGCGCGCCACGGTTCCACTTGAGATCCACCGTAAACCCGCCTTTCGCGCGTACTCCCGTCAGATGCCCCGTGTTCCATTGCGACGGCAATGCAGGAAGCAGCGTGATGCGATCCATCCTGCTTTGCAGTAGCATTTCCAGTATTGCGGCCGGCCCGCCGAAGTTCGCATCGATCTGGAACGCCGACGAGTTGCTCGACAGTGCATACGCGTCGAACATGTTGGCGAACGTGCCGCTCACGCCATCATTGCCCGCCGAATAGCGCAGCAGCTTCGGGATCATCGAATAGCAGTTGGCGGCGTCGTGGAAATGCGCCCAGCAGGCAATGCGCCATGCTAGCCCCCAACCGAACGAGTCGAAGCCGCGTGCGAGCAGCAGCGCCTTCACGCCGGCCACGAGCTTTGGATCGCTGTCGAGCGTGATGCGCTCGCCCTCAAACCAGCCGATCAGTGGTGACAGATGCCGATGCCCCGTCTCGCCGACGATGCTGTCGTTCATCCACTCCTGAAGCTGCCCTGTCGTGGGACTCACTTTCGGCAGATAGAGCTGCGCCTTCATGCTCGCGATCGAGCCCGCAAATTCCGCGTCCTTGCCGAGAAGTTGGCTCGCCGTCAGATAATTCGTGAACAGATCCCACACGAGTTCCTGCGCGTAGGTGATCCCGAGCTGCTGATGCGGTCCCTGTTCCGGCGACCAGTCCTTGTCGTCGATGAGCAGACCTGTCGCGGGGTCGCGGATCAGACGCGCCTGCCAGAATTCGCACGCGGACTTCATCACGGGATAGATACGCGCGAGATAAGCCTTGTCCAGCGTGTACTGGTAGTGATTCCACAGCGTGCGGCAATACCAGGCACTGGCTGGAGGACTCCAGTCCCAGCCGATAGAACCGTAGATGCCCGTCGAAATAGCCACCGTCCAGCCCGCGACGTTGCCGTTCGAATTGCTGTAATTCACGTTGGCGGCATCGTTGAAATGATTCTTCGTGGACTGGACCCACGAAGGCAATTGCCCGGTGACGTAGTCGACGAACGGTTGCTGACACTCCGGCAACCCGGCCCGGTCGGCGAGCCAGTAGTTCATCTGGATGTTGATGTCGGTGTGGTAGTCGGCCATCCACGGCGGGTTGTTCGTTGTACTCCACAGGCCCTGCAGATTCGCCGGCATCGAGCCGCGCGACGACGAGATCGTGAGGTAGCGCCCAAACTGCACGTACATCGCCTCGAGTTCGGGGTCGGCCACGTTGGGATTCACTTGCCGTGCGAGTAGCCGCTCCGGGATCGTCAGCGCTCGTTGCGCGTCGCTTGAGCGGCCGAGATCGATGTCCATGCGCCCGAAGAGCGCGCGATAGTCTCGTACGTGGCGATCGAGCAGATCGCTGTAGCGCCCGGACACGGCGCGCTGCACGTCCGCGATCACCGCGTCGCGCGGATTGATATCCGTCAGATAGTTTTCGACATAGCGCCCGTTGTAGTCGGTGCGCGCCGCAATGATGATCGTGAGCGCCGGACAACCCTGCAGCGTGATCTGCGCAGTAGACGAGTTGAGCGAAGCGATGCCTGCATCCGGAACGACCATCATGTAGGTCGAGTACAGCTCTCCGCTGCCGCTTACCGAGCCCGAGAACGACAGCGCACGATTCGATTCGCCGATGGTTTGCGTGCCCTGTCCGTCGGTCAGCGACACGGTGCCGTTATAGCTGCCGCCATCGGAGGTGAGCCGCACGACGATCACACTGTCGGGGAAGCTGCTAAAAATCTCGCGCCGATAGGTCTTGCCCCCGACTCGGTACTGCGTGCGCACGACCGAGTTGCTGATGTCGAGCGAGCGCTGGTAGTTCGTGGCGCCGGCGTGAGTGGGCAGATCGATGTAGAGCTTGCCGAGTGTCAGGTAGGTACCCATCCCTGTCGTCGTGTAGGCCAGATCGACGACGTCCTTGCTGCCCGACCACAGCGTGATTTCGTTCAGATAAAGCGCTTCGTGATCGCTCGCGCCGCCGGCCATCGCGCCGAGACGCCCATTGCCGACCGGCAGACCCTGAAACTGGATCAAAGACTCGACGGCAGGCGAGTCGTACTGGAACAGCAGCGCCTGATTGGCGGGAACGGACGCAGAATTCGCCTGCGCCGCAGCGTTGACTGAATCAAAAGTTTGGGATGAACCTGAGGAGGGATCGCCGGTCGCGCCGGGCGAGGAACTGGTTGCAGCTCCGGCACGTGCCGCAACGGGGAGGATGGCAGCTGCACTGCCCAACTTCAGCAGCTTGCGACGTTTTTGATTAACGGAAATCTTCATCGTGTCTCCTGCTAGAGATTTATGCGGAATTCACCTATGAATATTTGATTCAAATATGCACTCGTAGCATTTGGTAAGACCATTAGGTTATTCCCCTACTACGACATCGCAGATAGTGGGATGGATCGACATCGTCTCGGGCGATACAGGTGGATTTCAGCTCTCAAATAAATCAGGAAACCTTAGTTTCAAATTTGCAGATTTTCATGTCCAACTGGTTGCGGGTTTCGATCAGGCTCGACACAGCACGGTTGGACGAGCGCCTGGGATAGGAAGAAATGGCCGCGGCGAAGCGCGCGGGGCGACGATGTGTGTCGTGGCGCGAAGATTTCGGTATGGCGAAAACGAACGGGATCGCGG
>NZ_JARESU010000218.1:0-9405 GCF_046027075.1 Paraburkholderia sp. RL18-085-BIA-A
GTCTGGACTTTAACCGATCTAGCTCCGCCGATCAAAACTCCAGGCCTGACGCGGCTCACAGACAAATTCAGCCGCGCCATAAAACCCGCAACCAGTTGGTAAGGACTCTGACACCGAGCATTCATACGTCGATGCTCTAATAGCTGCGCTTTCCTGGCCCCCGCTGCCGCGCAGCCCTTCACATCCGAGCGGTATCAGCGATGTGATGGGGATCCGACAGTCCTCATGCTTGGGCGTCGCGGCCACCCCCGACAATACGAATCCAAACTGGAGCCGCATAATGAAATGGCGTCATGTAGCACTTGGTTCGCTCACAGCCGCAGCACTCGCATCGTCAGTTGCATGGAGCGCCAATGATAAAACACCGCCGGGGCAAGTTCGTACGGCCACTCCGATCAAGCATCTGGTCGTGATCTTCGGTGAAAATCGTTCCTTCGATCACTACTTCGGCACCTACCCGAACGCGCAGAACCCGGCCGGTGAGCCCGCGTTCACAGCGGCGGCGAATACGCCGACCCAGATCAACACCTTGAATCAGAAATCGCTTCTGACGAGCAACCCGAACTTCCTTAACACGGCTAACAACGCGTTTGCCGCAGGTAGCGGCAAGAACCCGTTCCGCCTCGACCGCAGCCAGGCCAACACGAACGGCCAGTCGCACGACTATCGCAACGAGCAGCTCGCCTACGACAATGGCGCGGCTGACCTGTTCCCCAAGTTCACGGGTAACAACGGTGCCGGGAGCGGTTCGACATTCGGTACGCCGGGTCTCGTGATGGGCTACTTCGACGGCAACACGGTCACGGCGCTCTGGAACTACGCCCAGAACTTCGCAATGAGCGACAACATGTACACGGACACGTACGGACCGTCGACGCCGGGTGCGCTTGAAGTCGTCTCGGGCCAAACGAACGGCGGTGTTCCCGCGAACGGCGCCGCACAAGGCGACAACGTCATCGCCGACGGCACCGGAGGCTTCACGGTCAATGGCGACTCGGACCCGACAGGCGACCTGTGCTCGTCGACGTCCGCCAGCGGCAATGTCACGATGTCCGCGAACAACAAGAACATCGGTGACCTGCTCAATGCGAAGAACATCACGTGGGGCGGATTCATGGGTGGTTTCGACCTGACCGCCAAGAACCCGAACGGCACGACGGCGTGCAACCGCAGTACGTTCTCGTCGGTCCTCGGTGCAACGAAGGTGGACTACGTGCCTCACCACAACTGGTTCCAGTACTATGCGACGACGGCCAACCTGGCGCACACCCGCCCGACGTCGACCGCGCTGATTGGCCAGACCGATCCGCTCGATTCGACGGCTACGCCGGTTCACCATCAATACGACGTCAACGACTTCTTCGCGGCTGTCTCGTCGGGTAACTACCCGTCGGTCAGCTATCTGAAGGCACCGGCCGTCGGCGACGGCCACCCGGGCAACTCAGATCCGATTGACGAACAGGCGTTCTACACGAAGGTCGTCAACTTCCTGGAGCAACAGCCGGACTGGAAGAACACTGCCATCATCATCACCTACGACGATTCGGATGGCTGGTACGACCATGCTTACGCAACGCCGACGACTTCATCGTTCGACCCGACCGCCGATCAGCTGAATGGCGTAGGTACCTGTAACGCAGCGGGCGCAACTCAAGGCGTCGGCGTGACGGGCGCTGCTGTGAACGGCCGTTGCGGTCCGGGCACGCGTGTTCCGCTCATCGTGATCTCGCCGTATGCACGTAGCAACTATGTCGACCATACGCTGATTACGCAAGCGTCGGTTGTCAAGTTCATCGAAGACAACTGGCTCGGCGGCACGCGCATCGGTGGCGGATCGCACGATGCGGCGACGGGCAGCCTCAATTCGCTGTTCGACTTCAAGAATGGTGGCAAGACGCCGGCGGTGTTTCTCGACACGAACGCTGGCACCAAGCTGTCCTCCGCGCCGGCGAAGAACTAAGCAGTCAGATTGACACGCCTGGTTTGTCTGTCTGTCATGCCGCAGGGGACGTGCTGGTCAATCCTGCGGCGTGACGTTCGGTGAACGGGTCGTTGATAAGAGACAGTCAGTAAATGCGTCGAGCCAGCCGGTACGGTGGCTCGACTTGCTTATTTGCAGTTCAGATTTGCTACAGCTATCGCCATGAACCTTCCTTCGAATGCCACCTTGCCTTCGCAACTACCCACCGGAAGCGGCCCGTCTCCCGACGCTGCCAGCCACACGCTGCGCCGCCGGATCCTGTGGATACTGTTGGGCATCGTGCTGGCATGCGCCATCGTAGTTGGCTACGCGCTGATCTACCCCGAACGTATGCCCGCGGCGATCGGTGACAGGGTTGAGGACCTGACGGGCGCGAACGCACAGCCGGTCAAGCTCTTGCGTCCCCCAGTCGCACCCCTTAGCGCGGCGGCCGTGCTCGGCAGGGTTGTGGTGCAATTCCGGCGCGTCGGTCTGTTACCCTTGAACTTTTGACGACCACGAGCCAATGAGCAAGCTGAAAGATCTCGAATGGTTGTTCAACGGGCGTCATTTCGACCGCGAAGTCATCGTCCTTTGCGTGCGTTGGTATCTGCGCTACAAGCTCAGTCTGCGTGATCTTGTCGAGATGATGGCTGAGCGCGGCCTGTCCCTCGCCCACACTACGATCCTGCGTTGGGTGAAGCGCTACACGCCGGAGTTCGTCAAACGCTGGAATCGGTTGGCTACGACAGCCGGTCAGTCGTGGCGGGTCGACGAGACCTACGTGAAGATTCGCGGCAAATGGGCCTATCTCTACCGTGCCCTTGACCGGGCGGGAAAGACGATCGATTTTCGCCTCAGCGCCAGGCGCGACGCGGCGGCAGCAAAGGCGTTCTTCGCGAAGGCAATCAGGACTCAGGGACGCGCTCCTGAGACGATCACGCTAGACGGCTACGCGGCATCTCATCGGGCGGTCCGCGAGATGAAGACCGACGAGTCGCTACCCAGGCGAACGAAATTGCGATCCTCGAAGTACCTGAGTAACCTGATTGAGCAGGTTCACCGCCACATCAAATCGCGCGTGAACGTGATGCTCGGATTCAAGCGGTTCCGCAGTGCCGCCGTTACCCTCTCCGGGATCGAACTGATGCATCGCATTCGCAAAGGCCAGTTCGATCTCACCAGCATCCACCTCAAAGATACCACTTCGCCCTCGATTTGGATGGCGGTTCTTTCAGCTCGCTGAGGTTTCCGAAGCAAGAGCGATTTCTCGCCCGCCTACCGAGTTTGCACCACAACCCTGCGGATGTGGTCAGAGACCTGACGGTCCGCTTTTTGGGGCAGGCCGGTGCGCAAGGAAGTGATGACGAATGCTTATGCTGGCAAAGGGTAGAGTCGCCCGGAACGTGTCTGTCCGATCTCGCCATCGTTCATTTGCCTCTTGGCAATCGTGTGAGCGGGATGCTACTCAACGGGATACGAGCACAACGAAAATCCTTGAACCCGAGCGTCGGTCGAGTCCTCTGCTTGATCGCCCAGGGATGTACGGTCGAATGATCGACCGGGATGCCGCGCTCATCCATCATTTCTTCGGGATGTCGCAGGCTCAGCGGATTGGCCACTTACCAGCGTATGCACGTCAGCATTACGTTGAGCGGATAGGGCAGGCGTTCGAGTACTCGGGCCACTGCCGGATTCAACGTCGTCATCAGGCTTTCACGTCGCACAACCAAATTTGTCACTTCGGAGACTTCATTCACGCTTAAGCTCCACGTGTTAAATGCTTGATGATCTGGCCACGTATCGCAGTTAGTCAATTATCGGGAAGTCTATTCGGCACGTCGTTTGTTTAGCCCGTAAGGAAGGAAAGCTAACGTGTTACAGAATTACGGATCGGTTGACGTCCGTCAATATCTCCCGGAGGCGGGCGTCAGGCCCGTCTCGGTAAAACTCTACTGAGGTAATGATGAACACTCTGCAAACCGCTTCGAAGCTTCAATCGTCACTACCGCTAGAGACGGCCACCAAATGGCGTGTGGACTTCGCCAGCATTCGCGGTCGGGTCTATCTTTCGATTGCAGCGCAGATCGAGGAAGCAATCCGTGCGGGTATCTTCTTGCCGGGAGACCGACTTCCTTCGCAACGCGCGCTAGCCGACGATCTAGGTTTCCACGTGAACACGATCAACGCGGCCTTCAAGGAAGCCGCACGCCGAGGCCTCGTTCGCGGCTGCACAGGTCGTGGCACTATCGTCTTGCCGCGCGCGTCCGCGTAGGTAACGCAATTAAACACTGGACGTCTTGATGGTCAGCGCTGCCCGTCCACGCGCTCCTCAGAACCACGGGATCTTTCTGTCCCGTGACGGATTTTGACAGCGCGACGCAGGACCTTCCGATGGCAGGGTGATCATGCAGTTTTGTTGGTCATGTGGCTATTTGCCTGGTGGCGATTCGGCGACCGGTCACAGGAAATGTCATACGGAAGGAGATTAGAAGTGCGGCATGCTCTGCGGTCAGAGAGATATTCTGGGAGGGACTACAGCCGAAGGTAGCGAAGGCTGTTCGCTGTCCGGTCACTGCCTCATGCATGCGGAAAATTTTGCCTCTCTTTGGATTCGAATCGTATGAACACCCTGCAAATCCGTCTCCTGTCACTTGCGCTCTTTGCCGTGTTGTGCGCGACGTTGACTTACTGGATCGTCACCCTGACTTCACACTCCGCGCCCGTGGCCGCCGCCATGCGTCCGTCCGTTTCTAACAACGAAGCCGAGGCGCTCTTCGGCGGCAAGCTCGCGCGAAACGCGAATGCAGACGTGCACCTGTTTGGCATCCTCGTGCTGCAGCGTGGCGCCGCAGCGATTGTCAGTATCGGCGACAATCCACCAAAGGCGGTGTCGCTCGGTGGCCCGCTTGCGGAGGGCGCGACGCTCGCCGACGTGCGCGCACGCTCCATCGTGATCGAACGCAGCGGGGCGCATTCTGAAGTGTTTCTTCCCGCCAATGCAGGCGCCCCTACGATCTTCGTGCGCTGATCCCAGATTCTCGCCGCTGGTCTGGTCTCGCCGCTTAGCGGGAGTCGTCGATTACGTCAGAACCAATCCGCGAAGCCCGTCGCCTCCCTCCGGGAGACACCGGAGGGAGTGTCTTCGTCCTGAGACGGCAACGTCGGTAGTTCCCGTTCACGACGGTATCCCGAAAGCTCCTCCATCATTTCCGAAGTGGCCGGTACCGGCCGCTCGTTGCCACGTTTGCCAGGCACCTTGTTTATATCCTGCTACGGACATCCGGGAATCGACGGAAGCGGCGAATGCGTGTCGTCGTGCAGAAACGCGTGGAGGCGCGTCCACGCCTCTCTATACCTCCACGACGGCATCGAACCTAATTGGCGATCGTGCAGTGCCAGGATCGGTGCGAGTACGGCGCGATCTGCCGCGGAGAGCGGCCAGTTTCCGTCGCGATTTCCACGCAGCCCGCAGCATTCGAGTGCGGCTTCCGCAGCCCGGAACATGTCGAGGTCGACGGGTTCATGCTCCATCCCGGCCGTGAAATACGCGAGAAAGACGACCTTGAGCAGAACGTTCACCTGGTCCATGCTGCCGCGGCCGCTGTGCAGCGCGACGAGCGCAAGGTGGTGCTCGAGCGACATAGCGCGAACTCTCGCGAGCGGCAGTGGCAGCAGCATGTCTCGGGTGAGGGGCTTCCTTCCGGGCTTGCGGGAACTAGGAGAAGACTTTCGGGACATATTCATCATGTGCGAGGTGGTTGCGTGATTGCGGAATGTCAATCGCCTCCACAAGAGTGCACCCATGCTGGGCGCACAAAAAGAAGGCCCGAACTCGCTTCCGGCCCGAGAAAGGTGGTCATGGCATAGCGCCGTCGGCACACAACGTGACTGTGCCGAACTTCGCCAGCGGTGTTAACCACCTGCGTGGTCGAGCAAACGAAACAGCGCGACATGCGGGCGTCGTGAACGTCGGAAATGGAAATCCGCCACCGTCCCGTCCGCACGAAAAATAACACCCTCGCCTTAAGGTCAGCTTAGGAAGTGACGAAACGCACTGAACGGTGGCGCCGCTTCATTCACTGTTCCCCCGCAAGCCCGGGGGAACGCGTGACGACCGAGCGGCGTGATGCCATCAAACTGGGAGCGACTTCAGAATTTGTAAAACACAGCACTTTTTGGGCTGCAAAGCCTTGCTGGATAAGGGTGTGGCCTCATCCCGACAAAACGCCCAATGGGCGATCACCAGTAAGCGGCAAGTCTTTGATTCTATTGATTGTGCGGTGCGGCTATCGGGCTTTAATGTCCGAATTCTGAAGTCGCCTCATAGAGCGTGCCTCCGTGCGACCGGCAAAGAGTGCACGCTATCAAAACGGTCACGATCAGGCGATACCATGTCGCCTGCGCATCGAATGCGAGCCTTAAATACCGCCCATTTGCCGGAAGCCGCACCATGAGAGTATTGATCATCGAAGACGACACTGCCATTGCAGCGAATCTCTACGACTATCTGGAAAGCGAAAGCTATGTGGTCGACGTTGCGTCGGAAGGTGTGATGGGCCTGCATCTAGCCATCACGCAGCAATGGGACGCCATCCTTCTTGACTTGGGTTTGCCGGGTGTGGACGGCTTGACGATTTGCCGGAAGCTGAGGGAAGAAGCGCGTTGTGACACGCCTGTTCTCATGCTGACGGCCAAGGACACGCTCGACGACAAACTGCGGGGCTTTGTCCAGGGTGCGGACGACTATCTCATCAAACCCTTTTCGCTCAAGGAGGTCGGCGCACGCCTTGCGGCGCTGATCAAGCGCTACAAAGGACAGGTGACGCAACCTGTCTTGCATTGCGCGGATGTGCGCTTCGATCTGGCGACGCTGGCCGTCGAGCGTGCCGGGCGGCCGGTCAAACTGCCGCCCAAGTGCCTGCAACTGCTGCGCATTCTGATGCGGGCGCCGAATCGAGTATTTGCCCGCTCCGAACTGGAAGCAGACGTTTGGGGCGAGCCGCTGGACAGCGACACGTTGCGCACGCACGTCTATACGCTGCGGCGTGCCTTGACGGCGCATGGTGAAGATGACGTGATCGAGACGGTGCACGGCCTAGGCTACCGGTTCGTGGTGAGCGATGCGAACGCGTCGTAGCCTGCGTCTGAAGGTCGCGCTGGTCTTTTCCGCGCTCACGATCCTGCTTCTCGTCGCCCAGGCACTGGGTGTGAAGGCGCTCGCCGAAGCCCAGGAAGAGAGGCTTATTGATGCGCTTATCGAAGACGACATGGCAAGCCTGATCCGCAGCTTCAGAATCGACCCGAATCTCATTCCATCTCTCGATCCGCGGCTTGACGCCCACGTATCCGTCGCAGGCGCGGTGCCTGTCGTCTTGCCCACGTCAGTCAAGGATCTCCCGGAAGGCGCACATGAAATCATCATCGACGACCAGGAGATCCACGTGGCCGTCGCCCCGTTTGACGGGGCGAAGATTTTTCGCGTGTATAACTTCAACCGCTACGAGCGACGCTTCAAGCGAGTGGTCGATGAGCTGATGACCGGCACCGGTGCCTTTGCGCTGCTGACCATCTGGCTTGCGTTCGGTTTGTCGGGTCTGTTGGTACGCCAGGTGGCGGGCTTTGCACGCCAAGTTGAAGCGCTCAGGCTGCTGGGCGGATCCGCATCGATCAATCCGGGCAAGTATGACGAAGCCGAAGTCATCGAACTGGTCACGGCCTTCAACGACTATCACGGCCGCTTCACCGACATGATCGAGCGCGAAAAGGAATTCACTGGCAACGTCAGTCATGAGTTACGCACGCCGCTCACGGCGATCAAGACGAGCAGCGAATTGCTCGAACAGGATGCTTCGATGAGCCCGAAATCCCGGGCGCGGCTGTGGCAGATCAATCGCGCCGCAGACAACATGATCGAACTGATAAACGCGCTGCTGCTGCTTGCAAGAGAGGAATCGACAGTCGATATCGGCCCCGTCAACCTCGCGAATTCGATCGAAACCGCACTTGCGCCATTCTCCGACCGCGCGGCGCTCAAGGGCGTGTCGGTGGCGCTCGACGTGAACCGCGATCTGGAGGTCGATGTCAACCATTCCGCACTCGCGATCGTGCTGTCGAACCTGATCGACAATGCTACGCGGTACACGGACCACGGGACGATACGCTTTTCCTACGTCGGCGGGGCGCTGTGGATCGAGGACTCCGGCCCGGGCATTCCGACCGATGCGCTGCCGCACGTTTTCGAGCGGTTTTACCGGGCCGACTCGGTCGTTGCGTCCGCACGTGGTTTTGGCATCGGACTCTCGATCGTGAAGAAGATCTGCGACTGGTACGGCTGGGCGGTCGAACTGGACAGCGGTCCAGATCAAGGCACCCGGGTTTCTCTCAGGCTGCCACTCGCGGGCCCGAATCTGCAAGGCTTCACGGCAAACTGAGCTGTCTTGACCAAAACTTCACAAGCGTTTGCGTAGGATGCAGGTCTGTCTCCATCTCGTCAGGTGGCCAACAGACCATGGATGCCGACATGCGCCGACTGCGATTCTGGTGCAAATAGCGCAGGTCGAATCGGTTACAGTTTCGGGCCGAGCAAATTGAGAGTGCCGAATGAGCAAGCTGAAGAGTCTGGAGGAATTATTCGCAGGGCGGCATTTTGAGTGCGAGGTCATCATCCTTTGTGTTCGCTGGTACCGGCGCTACAAACCCAGCCTCGGGGACCTCGTTGAAATGATAGCTGAGCGGGGACTGTCGCTGGCGCACACAACCATCTTGCGTTGGGTAAGACGCTACTCACCTGAGCTCGTCAAGCGTTGGAACTGGTTTGGCACGGCCACCGGTCAGTCTTGGCGTGTTGATGAGACGTTGATCAAACTGCGGGGCAAATGGGTCTATCTGTACCGCGCGGTGGATCGGCCCGGCCAGACGGTGGACTTTCTGCTGCGCGCCAGGCGCGACGTGCAAGCAGCCAAAGCCTTCTTCAGGAAGGCGATCAAACATCAAGGCCGGTCGCCGCAAACCATCACACTTGATGGTTCTGCGGCTTCGCATCTTGCGGTGCGCGAGATGGAGGTCGACGGTGAACTGCCCGAAGGCACAAAGGTGCGCTCCTCGAAGTACCTGAACAATTTGATCGAGCAGGATCACCGCAACGTTAAGTCCCGCACCAACGCCATGCTCGGGTTTAGGCAATTCAGCAATGCCGCGATCACGATAGCCTGAATTGAGTTGATGCATCGCATTCGCAAAGGACAATTTGGCCTCGCCGGACTGCATCTCAAAGAGGCAGCTGCGCCTGCTGTCTGGATCGTAGTCCTCTCGAATCGATAAGGTATCCTACTGAGTTGCATTGTCTAGATTCATCGAAATATTCGCACCAGGGTCCATTGATTCACGTCTCTGACATACGCAAACGATAAGTTTTTATGGCTGAGCGACAGGAAAGTTCAGCA
>NZ_JARESU010000219.1:0-9329 GCF_046027075.1 Paraburkholderia sp. RL18-085-BIA-A
GGTGTAGCGATGGATATCGCCCTCCACCCGCCGGGACACGATCTCCGTATCGCCATGATGGCGATCGGCGTGCACAATGAGTGAGGAGATCAACAACTGCTTTTGCATCATCAAGCCATTCATGGCGTCGTTCCGTTCGTAATGTCTGTGATCGGGGAGGCAGACGGCCGTACCCCTCTATCGGGTTCCGTTTCAAGGCCGCGAATCGGGACCCCGTGCTTCCCCTCTCCTGGGCTTTTGCGATCAGACAACGGCGCTGGCGGCGGGAGATATCGCGATGCGACATGGGCTGCGTGGTCGGTGCACGCAGCCGTCTTTTCGCCGCCTGTGACCTGCGATGACCCGGCGTAGTGCTGAAGTCCTGATATTGCCTAACCATCTATTGCGTCTTGCGAGCGAGGCATTGAGTGTCACGAGGACCCCGGGGGATCTCGGGAGTCCCCGTGAATTTCAGATCAGTTGAATGCCGTGAGATCTTTCGGCTTGATGCCATGCTGCTCGCAATAGGCAAGATAGCGCTGCAGCCCTGACTTCCAGTTTTCGAGCGCGACGATGTTGTCGTTCCCGTCGAGGAACAGGAGATCGCCGGTCACCTGAACCAGCGTGACCACATATCCGTCTCCGCTTCCCGTGCTGACGACTTCAGGCGTGTGGGTCGATGCGGCGGTCTCGTACACGACGCTGCCGGGTCCGGCGATCCAGTCGTGCTCCTTGTATTTCCACTTCCCTTCGATCGTGTAGACCATGACCGTACCGGTGTGGTGATGCTTGGGCAGTTGCATGTCGATCGGTGACTTCATCAGCACGATCCATTCACCCCGGATCGGGTCAAGCTTGAAGTACTTCAGCAGGACGTTTTCCGCATACGGCGCAAACGGTACCCACGGTAGCGATTCGCCATCAATGACTGCGGTGTCGACGTGTTCGTAAAGCATATCTGTCTCCATTGATGTGGTAGTGGTCGAAACCTGCAAGCGTGCCAAGGCCGCCCGTCCCTGATGGGCGGGTGCCCTGGATACGCAGGAGGAAGCTGTTCGCCTTAGACTAGCGGGCTACCCGCGAGGGTGGCGCGCAGCATCTTTCGTGGCGAGTTGTCGTAGTCCGCCACTGCGTAGTGCTGAACCTGCAGGTTGTCCCACATGGCAACCGTGTTGGTTCTCCACTTAAGACGTACCTGGTATTCCGGAATCGCGGCCTGAGAGGTCAGATAGTTCATCAGATGATGAGCCTCCGGCATGAAGTCCTGACCGTATCGGATATCCTCGAAGTTGAAGAAATTCGAAAAATGGGTCGTGAATGTCGAGTTGACGAACAACACCTTTTCACCCGTCTCGGGATGGATGAGCACAACCGGATGCTCAGCGGCGGGATTCTTCGCGGCCATCGCGTGACGTTCTTCGATCGGCAACTGGGCGCCAAACGTGTGCTCGGCACTGTGCTTGGCGTACAGGCCGTCGATCCGTTGCTTGATGGAGTCGGGCAGCTTTTCGTAGGCCATCACCATGTTGGACCACATGGTGTCTCCGCCGGATGCCGGACCCTGTTCGCAACGCAGCACCGCTCCGCGGGGCGGTGCCTTCTTGAAGGTGACATCGGCATGCCAGAGGTTTTCGCGGCTGGCTTTTTCGACGAAGCTCTTAGGCTTGCTCGAGTCGAGATTGCGGTACAGCATCAGCAGCTTGTCCGCCTCCGGATGGCTCGGGGCAAGGGGATGACATTCCAGTTCAGCGAATTGCGCGGCGAAGTTCTGTTGCTCCATCGGCGTAATGTTCTGATCGCGGAAGAACAGGACTTTGTGCTTGAGCCACAGCGCCCGGATTTCGGCGATGGCGTCAGGGTCCAGCGCGGCATCAGCCAGGCTGATGTTGCTGAGTTCGGCGCCGATGGCGGGCGTGCAAATCTCCACCTTGATCGAATGCTGGCGCACCGATGGCCGGATAATGGCCGGCGACGCGGATGTGGCTTGGGAAGTAGTGTCCTGGGGTACGGCGGTTGCTGTCATTGATGTCTCCAATCTGTGTTTGTGCGGCGGCGGCGAGCCATGTGTGCGTCCGGCAGATGTAGCTGGCCCTTGTCAGCAGGAAGGCAGGGGCACTGTTTCGTCGACCACGGGATCCAATACTACGCATTGCGGCCGCGATACCATTAGCATGGCCGGACAATTTATTTGCATATTGGGACAGCAGGCCCGGTGCCGTGGCTGAAAAACGGAGAGCAACAACGCTCGCGTGCTTCCGGGCGGCCATGCAGGTAGTCGGGTAATCGAGGGGAACGGGCGGCGGATCGGTGACGTCGGCAACGTGCAGGGTGCGGCGGGTTCAGGCAGTGCGGCAGGCCCGGATGACGGAGAGGCGCGGGAGCCGACTCCGAACCTCCTTCCTACCTCCTACGTGTGCGAGATGGGCCCCGCTGCCGCCTTGCTCTCTCGGTATTGGGCGGCCCAACCCGAGGGTGTTTTTCCAAACTGGCTGCGGAACCAGCGCGAAAAGTCAGCGGCAGAGGAAAAACCGAGGAGTTCGGCGACTTCATACAACCTGCGTTTGCTGTTGGCCAGATACTCCTCAGCGAGTTCAGCACGTACCGCATTGATGATCGTGCTAACACTCTCACCCTCGGCCGCCAGGTGCCGGTTAAGAGTACGTCGATGCATGCCAAGATGCTGGGCGACCTGGTCGACGGAACAAAGTCCGCCTGGCAGTAGCATCCTGACGATCTGGCGCGCCCGTTGCGCCGGCTCGTCGCGGAGGTTGGCCAGTTGCATGTCCAGCCATCGCTTCACCTCCCGATTCAGCGTCGGGTCTGCAGCAGGGATGGGCATGTCCAGGTCGCGCCCGCGGCAAACGATGGCATTGCATTCCTGTGAAAACTCGATAGCCGTACCCAGCACGCGGTGGTGCACGTCAAGACTGGCGGGCCGCTCGTGAGTGAAAGTGACCCTGACCGGCCGGAAGGTATTGCCACTCAGGGCCCTGAACATCCGTAACAGGATGCCGGTCGACATTTCGATAGTCTGGCGCCAGACGCCGTGCCCCCCCTGCATATTCGCGCCCACATGCAGCAGCACGACGTCGCCTGCGTCGTCAAGCCGCAATTGCACGCCGGCGTTGTGCAGTCGCGCATAGCGGACGCCAGATTGCATTGCTGCGCGCAACGTTGGTTCTTCCCGGAGCACCAGCGCCAGCACGCCCAGATTGGCCAGGCTTCTCGTTTCCGCGAGCAACAGTCCGAAGGCCTCCTGAGCGGACAGACGTGCCGACTCCTCCAGCAGCCACCCCACCGAATCGGCACTGATCATCAGATTCGGATCGTCGAAGACCGTGTCCGGCAGCCTGGCCATCCGCAGCATGCGAAACGGATCGAGCCCCACTGAACGGGCCACGTGTTCATAGTCGGTAAGGCTGGCACTTCGCGTCAGGGTATGCACGGACTGTCCCAATTTCACAAAAGTCTGTCCCGGCAAGCTTAGTACGGAACAGCCTGCCAGCGCTATCTTACAGCCCGGGAACTTCAAAAGATGGAGACAGACAATGGACACCAGCGCTGCAACGCACATCGGTCAACCGCGCGCCGCATTCGGGCAAGTGGATGCCGACGACCCCGCCGCATTCAACCACTGCTTTGCCGAAGTCAACGGCATTCGCATGCATTACATCGACGAGGGGCAAGGCCCGCTCGTCATTCTGCTGCATGGATTTCCATACCTGTGGTACATGTGGCGCCGCCAGATCGGGGCGTTGGCCCAGGCCGGCTTTCGGGTCGTCGTCCCCGATCAACGGGGATTTGGGCAAAGCGACCGGCCAGATTCCATCGAAGCGTACGACATGAGCCAGTCCGTCGGCGACATGGTTGGCTTGATGGCGGCCCTGGGTGAAACATCCGCGGTGATCGTCGGACACGACCTGGGCGCATGGGTGGCTCAAGCGGCGGCCATGACGAGGCCGGATCTGTTCCGCGGCCTCGTGATGTTCAATACTCCGGTGCCACCGCGCGGAAAGGTCAAACCAACCGTCGGCTTGCGGGAAATGGCAAAAGGCAGGGTGTACCACCACCTGTACTTCCAGCAGCTCGACAAGCCGGATCGCGAGTTCGCCAGTGATCCGCGCAAGACATTGCGCAGCATCTTCTACTCGGTCTCCGGCAGCGCCGTCGGCGCCGAACGCTGGCGCCTGTTCGTCGAAGCCGGCGAGCCGATTCTCAACGCCTTCACTGAGCCGAAGGAGTTCCCGTCATGGTTGAGCGCACGGGCGATCGACTACTACGTCGACGAATACACGCGCACGGGATTTACCGGCGCCATTAACTACTACCGCTGTCGCGACCGGAACTGGGAAATCACCTCGTTTCTGGACGGCGCGGTGGTCCGCCAGCCGAGTATGTTCATCGGTGGCGCTGCTGACCCTTCCCTCGAACCGGTCGAAATCCGCGCTATCTACGACCGGCTCGACACCTATCTGCCCGGACTGCAGAACAAGGTGCTGCTACCCGGCGTGGGCCATGCTGCGGCGGAAGAAAGCGTTGATCAGGTCAACGAATTGCTCCTGGAATTTCTCGGGCAGTTCAAGAGCTAGCGTCCTGGTTGTCCGGCTGCGATGCCCGGATCGGGGCGTCCAGCGACATGGCTGCTTGAGCGCAGGACAGGTTTCACTATCCCTGAGAGCCCCCAGGATGAATGAGCGGCCGTGGGAAAGCCTGGCACACGCCGCCGCGGACGCCAGAGTTGGAAAGAGAGAGCTGCGCACAGATGGCATTAGCAGCAGCAATAACAGGAGACAGAATTGTGGCAGTGAATATGCAAGAAACAGCGTGCTATGACGGCGAGCGCCCGCAGCGCATTCGCGGCTATGCATGCGTCATTTTTGCGCTGACATTCGGACTGCTCTTGTCCGACTATATGTCGCGGCAAGTGCTCAGCGCAGTCTTTCCGCAAATAAAGGCGGAGTGGGGCCTGTCCGACACCCGGCTCGGAGCGCTCAGCGGCATTGTCTCGCTGGCTGTTGGCATCCTGGCGTTCCCAATCTCGCTTGCCGCCGACCGATGGGGTCGTGTACGCAGCGTGACCCTCATGGCGGCGATCTGGAGCATCGCGACCTTGCTCTGCGGCCTGTCGCACAACTACTTCACGTTGCTGTCGGCGCGCTTTCTGGTCGGTGTCGGCGAAGCCGCTTACGCCAGCGTTGGCATGGCCATTCTGATCAGCATGTTCCCGGCACGGCACACCTCCACGGTAGCGGGCGCATTTATGGCGGGCAGCATGGTCGGGTCGGTCATGGGGATCGGGTTTGGCGGTTCACTGGCAAGCCATTTCGGTTGGCGCAGTGCGTTCGTTGGCATGGCGATCTTTGGTATCGCGCTGACCCTGCTCTACATGATGGTCGCGAGTCCGGCGCGGATCGAAGGGGCGAGCGGTCAATCAACCGGCATCAAGCAAACTGAATCGCTGGCGACCATCCGCGTCGGGCAGGTCTTTAGAGATCTGTTCACCTCCCGGGTGTTGATCTGCGTCTACATCGGCAGCGGGCTGCAGCTCTTCATCAACGGTGGCCTGCTTGCCTGGCTGCCGAGTTTCCTGAATCGGGTCTATGACATGCCACTGAGCAGGGCGGGCGGCGTCGCGGCCATCTTTGTCCTGTGCGGTGCATGCGGAATGCCCCTGTGCGGCGCACTGTCCGATCGCCTGGGCCGTGATTCGCCACGACGGAAAATGCTCCTGGCGATCACCTTTAACCTGACCTGTGCAGCATTGCTGTTCGCGGCATTTCAGTTTCCCGCCGGTTCAATCCAACTCACTCTTATCGCATTGGCGCTGTTCTTTAGCGCTGGCGTGATGGGCCCGGCCGGTACGATGGTTGCGAATCTGACGCCCAAGGCGATCCATAGCACAGCCATGGCAACGCTCGCCCTGGCCTTCAACATTCTTGGGCTGGCGCCTGGTGCCGTTGTGACGGGAATATTGGCAGACCGACTGGGGCTGGCGCCCGCCTTGCAACTATTGCCACTCGCCAGTGTCGCGTCCGCCGTCGTCCTGTTGATTGGCGTGCGTTATCTGCGTGGTGCGCGAGGTCGTGGTTCAAATAGCTAGGGTGGCAGAGACGTTTCACGTAAATATGGATGCCTTATCGATTGAACAGGACAGCATTCCAGATCGAGGCGCAGCGGTGAACTTGAGCACGAGAGTGTCGTGCGAGAAGTGCCGACACAGGCCAAGGTTGCCGGCGATCCGCTGGGTCGAATGGCCGGAGAGGGTGGCCTGCTGCCGATCAAGGCACAACGAGGTTGACGATGCGTATGCCGATTGCAGTCGGCACGCGGCCATGAAGGTCATTCGCCTTCATGGCCGCGTGGACGTTCGTGTGTCCGCTTCGCTCAGACAACAGACCCTTGTTCGCAATCGTTTCTGTCGCCTCTGCGATGCATCGACACGCTTGCGGTCAAGCCCTTTTGCAGTCCATTTTGCGTCAGTTATCTCCGTTGGAGAGTGGGTCAGATCGATCACCGCCGGTCATCGGGCCGCCTATCACGACCACAACGATGGCCGGCGCCGGTCGGCCTATATCAGCCCCTATTTTTAAAGGCATGACGTGGCGAACTGCAATCGCTTGCCGAATCACGCTAAATAAATAATGTCGACATAAATAATTATTGGCGCTATGCTGGAGTCATTGTCCTTACCCAAGATCACCACGGAAACGCATAAGCGAGACGGAGTTGCGTGTCAGTGGTTGAGCGGCGTGATCGACCGCCGCCCGGAGCAAGTAGTACGGCGCGATTCGTATCAGACGTTTAAATGGTTGGAGGAGCAAATGAGTACCCGGGAAAGGTCGTTGAGCATCTTGGTCGCAAAGTGGCTTGGCCAGGATTTGATGGGTAGTGCCCGAGTTACGCGATTCAGCCAATCACGACAAAGGCCATGGCGTTCTGTGTGCGTGGAGACCACCCAACCGGCTGGCCCAATCGCGATCGTTTTCTTTCGACACGACGACGGATCGTGGTGTGTCTTCCCACCTGATGCGAAGCGACCCGCGATGAGTTTCGCGCGGAACCCCGTACCCGCGACGGGTTACTTACTTGCGTCTGCGGCGTAATCAACACGTCGCACAAACAGTCGCCGTCGATCCAACCGGACGAAAGCGCGGATGAATCGACGATCGCGTCGTGGTTACGCGGTCATAGATTATTGGCCGGCTCGGCGCAAAATGGAGCGAGAAGAGAACGTCGACGATGAGCCCTATTGGCCGTCTCACGCACGCTGCCCATACAAGACGCCCGCAAAAAACGCCACGCCGACAGTCACAAGCATCGATCGGCCTAGGCAACAACAGGAGACAATCTTCATGACTCAACGCCTCGAAGCGGCACCCGCAGTGGTCCGCGCAACCTCTCTGGGCAACTCGATCAGGGTCGAGCCGCTCACTTGCACGATCGGCGCCGAGCTCGGCAACGTCAACCTGGGCGCCGCTGCCGAGGATGACCTGCTGATGGCAGAGATCCGGGCACTGCTCCTGAAGCATCGCGTGGTGTTCTTCCGTGACCAGGACATCACGCGCGCGCAGCACGTGGCCTTTGCGCGCCGTTTCGGCGAGCTGGAGGACCATCCAGTGCTAGGCAGCGATCCCGATTGCCCCGGACTGGTTCAGATCTACAAGACCCCGGAGAGTCCTCTCGAACGCAACGAGAATTCCTGGCATACCGATGCGGCCTGGCGCGACAAGCCGCCATTAGGCTGCGTCCTGCGCTGTGTCGAATGCCCGCCTGTGGGCGGCGACACGATGTGGGTCAACATGGTTGAGGCTTACAAGCAACTGCCCGAGGATATCAAGACGAAAATCGCCTCATTGCGCGCGCGCCACAGCATCGAGGCGAGCTTCGGCGCCGTGATGCCGATCGAGAAGCGTCTTGCGCTGAAGGCCCAGTACCCGGACGCGGAGCACCCGGTTGTGCGTACCCACCCCGAAACCGGAGAGAAGGTGCTATTTGTCAGCGGAAGTTTCACGACACACTTCACCAATTTCAATACGCCGGCCAACGTGCGGTTCGGGCTGGACAAGTCGCCGGGCGCCAGTCAGTTGCTTAACTACCTGACCAGCCAAGCCAATATTCCCGAATACCAGGTGCGTTTTCGCTGGAAGAAAAACAGCGTTGCGTTCTGGGACAACCGTTCGACCCAGCACTACGCAGTGATGGATTACCCCCCGTGCCATCGCAAGATGGAACGCACCGCAATCATCGGCGACGCGCCGTACTGAATGATCGACATGAACTCTATGACACCATCGTCAGCGACAAACCCTACTAACAGGTTCACTGAACTTCGATAGAAATCGAGAAATCGGCATCGCCGCTCTCTCTTGTGCCATTTTTCCGTTTTCGGAGAGTCCCAATCTCCAGCGGGCGTTCGCCCCCCGTCCCATATCGCCTTTAGTGGCTTCGGCGCGAGCCGGCAAGGGGCGGCTCATGTTCAGGTTTGCAGGATGCTTGCCCTTGGCCGTGCGCATGGGCGCGCGGCACAGGAGCACGCGGGCAAGGTCCAGAAAAACCGCCTGCGGGAGCAGTTTGGCGATCATCTGATGGCCAAGGCTGCGAACCGGGCGTTGTGTGGAATTGATCCAGTCGTGTCGATGAGGCCGACGGGGAAAACGTAAGCGCCCGATCCAACCTGCCGCACCATCAATCACCACAAGGAAGCGCCATGGCCACGTTACAGCCCCAGATTGGCACGGTCCCCCTCATGAATGCCGATACGGGCCTGCCGCTTCCGCAGCGCTTCTGGGCGATCGTCTTCGTCTCACTGGGTACCATACTCGCCATGCTCGACGGCGCGATCGCCAACGTCGCGTTGCCGACCATCGCGCGCGACCTGCATACGTCCGACGCCGCGTCGATCTGGATCGTCAACGCATATCAGCTCGCCATCACGATCACGCTGCTGCCGCTCGCGTCGCTTGGCGAACGCGTCGGCTACCGGCGCATCTACATCGCCGGCCTCGCGCTGTTCACCGTCGCGTCGCTCGGCTGCGCACTCGCCAGCTCGCTGCCGACACTCACGGTGATGCGTGTGATCCAGGGGTTCGGCGCATCGGGCATTATGGGCGTCACCGCGGCGCTCGTGCGGACGATCTATCCACCGTCAATGCTTGGACGCGGCGTGGCGGTCAATGCGATGGTGGTCGCACTGTCGGTGGCGATCGGGCCAACGGTCGCGTCCGCGGTGCTGTCAGTCGCATCATGGCCGTGGCTTTTCGCGATCAACGTGCCGATCGGCATCGCCGCGGTGCTCGGCGGCCTGCGCGCGCTGCCCGCCAATCCGCTGCACGACGCGCCGTACGATGTCC